>NZ_QTYW01000040.1:0-2040 GCF_003462365.1 Roseburia sp. TF10-5
GATTGGAATATTATATTCATGTTCTATAATATCCAATTTTTCCTGTTCTTTCAGTTCACTTGAAAGTAATGCTCCAATCAACCGGTGCATTTCATATTTTTCATCATGCTCCGGAATCTCATTTGTGATTCCTATTCTGACTAATCCTTCATTAATTTCAGCATTTTCCGTATTAAAACCTACGATACGCTGTCCTGTAGCATCTGTTTTTTCCATATTTGCTAATCCCGGCTCAACCGGAACAACACTAATACTCGGTTCGCCTTCGATATATTTTACAACATCTTCCGGCTTCATTCCTTTAAATTCATCGACTGTTTTCACCAGAATATGTGCTAAAATACGCTTTTTGACATTCTATATTCTTAGTAATCCAACACAACTTTCCGGCACGCTTCACAGATTGCCGCTTTAATATGCGTTCTGTGACTCGGCTTTAACTCTGTAATCTTCACAAATCCATCCGCATTTTTTGCATTCTCAAACACTCCCGGAACTTCATTTGCGAAACTGAACGCACCATCTTTGCTGCAAAATAGATAACCATCTCTCATTTCTTTTCCACAATTTGGACACTTCATAATGCTCTCCTTTTCCGACTGCACATAGCACAACTCCATTATTCAACGCCGGCAGCCTGTTGACTCAACCGCAATGTTTCTCTCATTTTTTCTTCAAATTCTTCTGCTTTTACTAACGCAATCCCTTCCGCCTCATCACCGAGTACAATCAACCGATCCCCACTATTCAGGTTAAAAATATCTCTGGCAGCCTTCGGAATCACGATCTGCCCTTTGCTTCCGATTGTCACCGTCCCCCACAGATGCTTTCCTGGTGGTGCCGGAGCCAGTCTGGTATTTCCTACTGTATTTTCCTGATGAAGCAATGCATCAATGGTAATATCATAAAATTTTGCCAGTCGATCACATTTTTCAATATCCGGAACCGTCTCTCCCTGTTCCCATTTTGCGTAGGACTGTCTGGAAATACCGATCACTTCCACAATCTGTTCCTGCGACATTCCTTTCATATTTCGCAACAGTATCAGATTTTCAGCAAGCATGTCTTTCATCTCCTCTGTGTGATTCTATTATATTTCTCATTTCGCACAATTTCTACCATACAAACTTGTCATATTATTCTTTTTTATGTTAAGTTTGGTTGCATTATTAAACGAAACGCGCAATCCACTAAGTTTCCAATTTGTCACTTCCGTCTGCAAATCAACCAATTTTCGATACAACCCGTTTTTCTTCATAAGGGTATCGTGCTTACCTGCTTCTGCCACAACACCTTTATCCAGCGTAAGCGCATAGTTTTAGGGCGTACCCTATAAATGAAATCTGACACCCCGCGCTAGGATGCCAGACATGCGAGTATTTCACTACATTTTATTTACAAGTTTCCTGAGCCAATTTACTCCACGGGGCAAATTGTTCCAATTCCTCGTCTGACATTTCAGCACCAGGACGATGCTCCAGAAGGAAGCTCAGATATTTAAGTGGATCAAGTTCATTGGCTTTTGCCGTTTCTATCATAGAATAGATTTTCATACTGGCATCTGCCCCGGCTGGTGTATCACAGAAAAGCCAGTTCTTACGGCCAACTACCAATGGTCGAATGCTGTTCTCACTGAGATTATTACTCAGGCTGCATGCACCATCTTTCAGATAGTTCATCATAAACGGACGGCAGCCATTGGAATAGTTGATTGCCTTGATCAGCCTGTCTCCGGATTCCGGATGCAGCTGGTCAAGCCATGACAAAAAAGCCTCTATGACAGGTTTTTGATCCTTCAGGCGGCGATTATAAATCTGTTTGGGCGATAATCCTTTTTCTCGATAAGATCGTTCATACTCAAACAGCTTATTACAGTATAGGAATCCCTGATCTTCCGTTTCCTTGCACTGTGGACACTCATAGGTAGTCGCATAATAATCAATACGCTCCAGCTTTGGCTCTGTATAACGCAGTTCTGTCCGGATGAGTTCGTGTCCGATAGGAATCATCATTGTTCCACAAACATCACACGTTTTCTGT
>NZ_QTYW01000041.1:0-1852 GCF_003462365.1 Roseburia sp. TF10-5
ATAGCTTCCTGTATAATTCAAAGTGTAGATGAGATGTAAGTTGATTTACAAAAATAGATACCTTAGCTAAACTGTCATTACTGACCTGCAAGTTGGTAATAAACAGAAAAGAAAGGTATCTACATATGAAGTCTACACAAAATAAGAAGATTCAGCAAGTAAAAGAAACAACATTGGTGGTTGGAATTGATGTTGGGAGCCAAAAACATTATTTCAGAGCTTTCAACTGGAGAGGAATTGAACTTACAAAGAAGCCGATCCCTTTTTCGAATTCCATGGTGGGATTTAATGCATTCTATGAAAAAGTGACACGAATAATGGAACAGAATGACCTTGAAGAGATCCTGGTTGGGTTCGAACCTACAGGTCATTACTGGTTCAACCTTGGACAGTTCCTGAGTGGCAAGAATATCAGATTTGTTATGGTGAATCCGCTTCATGTACACAGAACAAAGGAACTTGATGATAATAGCCCATCAAAGAATGATCGCAAGGATCCACGCATAATTGCGAACTTAGTTAGAGATGGAAGATATTTTTATACATATATGCCGACTGGCGTATATGCTGAGCTTAGAAATGCTTCAAATCGCAGATTTGTTCTTACAGAGGAACTCATTCGTTCCAAGAATCGTCTGCAGAAATGGATAGCGGTATATTTCCCTGAATACAAGGGAATTTACACCCATATAGACGCCAAAGGCGGATTGATGGTGCTTAAGACTGCGCCTACGCCAGAGAAAATTACAAAACTGGGTGTTGATGGTATCATCCAGATATGGAAGGATGCCAAACTCAGGGGAAATGGTCATAAGAAGGCTATGCTGATTGTTCATGCAGCAAGTCGGAGTATTGGATTGACCGAAGGACTTGAGGAAGCCCGTATGGAGATACAGGATCTTATTGAGGATTATGAACTCCAATTAAAACGTCTTGAAAAGGTTAACAGCCTTATTGAGAACTTGTGCAGACAAATCAAGTATGTTGATAAACTGCTTGAAATAAAAGGCATAGGTATAATAACAGTAGCTGGTTTTATAGCAGAAGTAGGTGATATCACGCGCTTTGATAAAGCCAAAGAACTTCAGAAACTGGCAGGATTGGAACTTGTTGCAGACAGCTCAGGAAAGCATAATGGCAAGACAAGAATAAGTAAAAGAGGACGAAAACGTCTCAGATATCTGCTTGTTCAGGCTGCAGTGTCAGTTATTGGAAAGAATGAAGAATTCCGACAGATTCATGAGTATTACACTACAAGGCATAACAATCCGTTAAAGAAGATGCAATCACTCATAGCAGTTGCATGTAAGCTTATAAGAGTATTCTATGTGATTCTTACAAAGGGAAAGAGCTATGATGCATCAAGGCTGCTTGAAGATATCAAGCGACCAGTAACTACCAAGACTAAGGCAGCGTAGTTGCATAGAACAATGAAACAACCATAATTATTGCAGGAAGCGTCCGCCGAAAGGTGCTGTAATGAGAGTGTTTGGATCAGTAATGAAAGTACAAAGAATGAGCTGGTAGCCGGCAGGAGTATTCTCCGGAGGGCATAGACCCTGATAAATAGCTGAGCTGGCACCCTGGTTATGGAAAGGCAGAACAAAGGAAGTGAGGACCCACCGCAAGGAGGATGATCCTGTTGGACATGAGAGGTAAGCTGCCATATAGGGATGGGTATACATCGAGGCCATTTAAAGCGAAAAGTGATGACGTTTTATTTGGTGTACCCATTATTACTATATATCTGCCCTGTATGAGGTATAGATCACTCCATAACCTTAGCGATATTCATTTATAGGTATCAAAAAATATTGAATTTACTGAAAAAACACTTGATTATATGGAGAGA
>NZ_QTYW01000042.1:0-1753 GCF_003462365.1 Roseburia sp. TF10-5
TAGGCGTTTGCGAAACGCCAAACACCGCATAAATACGGTATTTTTTGTTGTTAAAATAAAATATCTCCTCAAGGTTTATGGTAAAATAGAGTTGACTAGAAACTAAATACCAATCCACCTTAAAGGAGATATACCTATATGATAACACATAAGCAGCTCACTTTGGCAGAAGTTTTTGAAGATTGCCAAAATAAATTCGACAACGACAAATATCAGTTCCTTTCTCTTCTCGATGAAGCCATCAACCTTGATGAAATTGTTCCTGTTTCTTTTGTTTTTCATTTTCACGCCCAAACCGGAAGACCTCGCAAGCACCAGCTTTATCCAATGCTCAAAGCACTTCTGCTCCAGCGTATTTTCTCAATCCCGACTGACACGCTCCTGATTGTGTTCTTGAAATACTCTCAGGAACTGCGTGACTTCTGTGGCTTTGATGTTGTACCGGATGGTTCAAAATTCACTCGCTTTAAACAGGATTTCTTATCGGACTTACAATCTATGTTCGATCATCTTGTTGATCTGACCGAACCGATATGCCAAAAACTGAATCCGGCTCTTGCTGACATGACAATCTTCGATACCTCCGGCATTGAAGCATGGGTTACAGAAAATAATCCTAAGTATGCCAATCGTATTATCAAACAGTTGAAGGCTTTTAAAAAATCCCATAACCTTGATGATTCCTACGATCCTTACAAAGCAGCCTATGGTTCCATGCCAACTCATGCTGCATCCAATCAGGCGATACAGCAGATGTACATCAACGGTCACTTCTGTTATGCCTATAAATTCGGTATCGTCACAAATGGACTTGGCATTGTCCGCGACATATCTTTCTACAACAAGGATTTCCTAAATGCACATCCTGACATTATTGTAGAAAAGAAATCAGATTCTCCGGATGAAGATAAATCTCTTGCCGACTCAAAAGCTCTGCTTCCTGTTTTAATTGATTTTTTCAAAAAGCATCCTTTAATAGAGCCGAAGACGTTTCTTGGGGATGCCGCTTTTGATACGATTGAGATCTATAAATCTCTTTTTGAAGACATTGGATTTCGTAAGGCTTTTATTCCTCTCCGGGTAAAATTATCCATGGAAGGAACTGACTACACTGTTAATGAAAATGGCATTCCCTGCTGTCCACACGATTCTACGCTTCCTATGAAACGAGAAGGCAGTAAATCTCATTTAAGAAGCAAACTTCCTACCATGAAATTTGTATGCCCCAAAATGAAATGGATGCGTGATAAGCATACTGGAAAAACTTATCGTAAGTGCCACTGTGATAATCCATGCACCACTTCTTCCTGCGGACGAATGATTTATATTTATCCTGAGAAAAATCTCCGCGCCTATCCTGGTATAGAACGAGGCTCGCATGAATGGAAAGACACCTACAAAATCCGTGTAAATGTTGAAAAATCAATCAACCATTTCAAGGATAGTTTCTGCATTGCGAATCGTAAAACGCAGAATGAAAAAACTCTTCATGCTGATTTACTTCTGGCGGGAATCACACAGCTTGTTACCGTACTTGTTGCGGATAAAATTCATAAACATCAATACATACGGAGTTTAAAGCCTTTAATTGCATGATATTCGATATTCATATCATCTTTTCTTCGCAGTCATCTGGGAAGTCTTTTTTCATGTCTAATTTTGATGTCACCTGCTTCTCATCTTAAGAATCCTGCATTGCAGGATTCTTACCGCATTTTTAATCAGGATTGCGAACTTGTTTCGCAATTACCTA
>NZ_QTYW01000043.1:0-1723 GCF_003462365.1 Roseburia sp. TF10-5
TAATTATACTATGCGTCAGCTGAAATTACCATTAGAAATCGAAAAATTGATCGATATTTCCGATCCGGTATACACTTTTTGTGAGGTTATGGATCACATTGACCTATCCAGATATTTTGTAGAGAAAGGCTATAAAACAGGTCGCCCAAGATGTGATGCTCAAAAACTCCTTAAAGTAATACTTTTTGCCTTTATGGAAAATGGCATCTGCTCCTTACGAGAAATAGAAAAGCTCTGCCGTAATGACATTCGTTACATGTATCTTCTTGATGGCATGAAAACGCCTTCTTTTGCTACATTTGGAAACTTAATCCGAAACGAACTAACCGATTCTATCGAGCAGATATTTGAAGACATTAATTCATATATTTTTGCCAAAGATCACGTGGATCTGCAGCATACATACATTGACGGGACAAAAATTGAGGCAAATGCCAATCGATATACCTGGGTATGGAAAAAATCGTGTGTGAAAAACCGGCAGAAAGTCTTTGACAAGATTTCACTCTTGATTGATGCTATGAATCGGGAAGTACTTGGATATCTCGGAATAAAATTTGAAAAGCGTGAAGCGTACGCGGTTGACTATGTATCTGAATTACTTACGATGTACAAAGAAACAACCGGACTGGATGAAACTTCTTTCGTTTCCGGACGTGGCCATAGAAAAAGCATTCGACAAAAACAATACGAAGAATTGCATGAATATCTGGAACGTTTGAAATCCTATGCATATCATATCGAGACCTGTGGAGAAGAAAGAAACAGTTATTCCAAAACAGATCATGATGCAACTTTCATGCGTTTAAAGCGTGATTACATGGGAAACGATCAGCTACTTCCGGCATACAACCTACAGGCAGCCATCTGTGATGAATACATAGCTGTAATCGACGTAAAACCATATGCATCCGATATGGAATGCTTTGTTCCTTTGATGGAAAAATTCAATCGCACATATGGCCAATATCCGAAATATCCGGTTGCTGATGCCGGATACGGTTCTTACAATAATTATCTTTATTGTGAAGAACACGGCATGGAAAAATACATGAAATTTACCATGTACAAAAAAGAAACGACGGACAAAAAGTATCATGAGAATCCGTATCGTGCTGTAAACTTTGCAAAAGATGCAGATGGAAATCTCTTATGCCCAAACGGTCGAAAATTCCTCTTCAAGAGAACACAGCATGTGAAATATAATAAATATGGAAGAACGGAAGAATTATACGAATGTGAATCTTGTGAAGGGTGTCAGCATAAACAGGAATGTTGTCCGAGAGCACACAAAAACCGAACGATCCGAATGAATCAGGAATTAACTGCTATCCATCAGGAAGTGCTGCAAAATCTTGAATCCATACATGGTGCCCTCTTGAGAATGAACCGAAGTATTCAATCGGAGGGAACTTTTGGTGTATTAAAGTGGGATAAAGCGTATAAAAGATTATTGCGAAGAGGCGAGAAAAATGTAATTCTCGAGCTTACACTGATTTCATGTGGATTCAATCTTTATAAATATCACAACAAAAAGCAACGACAGACGAAAGTTGCATAAAACTTAAGCGGGCGTGATTAGCCGAGCTTTATTAAATGCACCATTTTTTATACCCAAAGATGCAGACTTGCTTAGAAATAGAAAAGTTAATACAAAGAAACGCCAAAACCGACATTTGCCGGAATTGGCGTTTCTTATATTAGGGACTTATTTTACAGCCCC
>NZ_QTYW01000045.1:0-1632 GCF_003462365.1 Roseburia sp. TF10-5
GCTTTAAAATTCTTTGATTTTTTAGAATTGTGGGAGGCTAAATCCTTATAAAACTGCTATAATTAGATTAACTTTCCATAAAACATCTTACTTTCAGGCATGGCAAACAAGCCTCTGGATAGTTTCTGTGCGAAACTAAATTCCACAGGCCGCATTCAAAAAATGTGAATTGTTAAGTTCCAGCCTGACAGCAGATTTTTATGCTAAGTTAGTGGTTAAAGCGTATCAGCTTAGGCGTCAGATTGACCTCATCGGGTGGAATCGGCCTAAGCTGAAGTGCTTTTAAGATGTCTATACCATAGTTTTCAAGTGCTACATCATACGGTGTTCGACCACCAAGGCTTTCTCTTGGGGTTGAATTTATGTGGTCTACGATAGTTCTTAAATCCCATTGGGTGAGATATTCAAAGCTGGTCTTTTTAGGAAGAATCATTCGAAGCATGGTATGTGCCTGTTCGATGCCGCCTTTTTGACCGCTTCTCATCGGATCACAGTAATAGATGCTTGACCGCATAATGCCATTAATGCCGTTTTCGAGAGACTCCGGATCTCCGAATTCGGATCCGCGATCCGTAAGAATCGTGTTGAATAAGGTTAAAAAATCATATGTGCCAAGCTGGTGTTCCAACTTGTTAAAAACAAGTTTTACGGCACCTTTGGTGCATCTGTTCATAATGAATGCAAGAAACAGTTTTTCACGGGTTAAGAAGAATGTCAGGATGACACGCTTTGAGTCCTGTGATGAGTGAACGGTATCCATTTCAGCAAAATGGTCAAGTTCAAGGGCTTGAAAATCAGAAAACATACGTCTGATAAAAACGGATCTGTCTTTGATCTGGGTCTTGTGTACTTTGCGGGGTTTGAATTTTACCTGACGTTTCAGATCGATGTTTCTTGCGGACAGGATTCCTTTATCAAGGTAAGAATATAGAGTTCTCACGGACATATCGAGTTCTGGATGATTCGTTATAATCTGATATGGAGACTGGCCCTGAAAAATCAGGGGCGTGATGACCATATCTTTCTGATGCAGTTCGTGTCTGGTCATGTTTATACCGGCCCTGGACTGTGAAAGACATTCTTTGTATTTGCGGTCAGCAAAAATAGCATCATAGCGGTATTTGTGGGCAATCGTGCAGTGATTGATTGCTTTTGGACAACCATTACACACATAAGGTGCTTTATCGAGTCGGTTACATCGTTCTTTGACAAAGTCCGGACATGTCTGGTTGCAGGTTGGACAGGTGGTACATTTGACACCGCAGAGAATGATCTTGCCACAGGCATTGACTTTTTTGCAATGATATCTGTGGACGCAAAAGTTATGTGCATTGTTAAAACAGCCTTTGTGATACCAGTCGCTGAGCCTGTGCAGCCTGATTTCTTTTGAGATTGTTGTTGGATCTTTACAAAGATATCTTGCAATGTCCTTAAAAGAACAGCCAGCGTTTAGGGATTTTTCAATGTATTTGCGATCTTCGAGAGTAAGATGTTTTTGATTACCGGGAATATATTTGCTCATGCTAGTTCTCCTTCTACTGCTGTCAGAAGGCCAACATGAGCATACCATTTATGATATGAAAGATTAAACTCCACTTGTGCAGAAGAGAATTCCACTGTATAAATGGATGG
>NZ_QTYW01000046.1:0-1527 GCF_003462365.1 Roseburia sp. TF10-5
GCTGACTTGAAAAAGTAAATTCCAGTGCAAGAGTAAATTCCATCGGCTTTTAAATTTTGCTGGTTTTGCAGGAGTTTTTTTAACAAAATCTCTTGCTTTCTGTTATAATTAAGCTAGCTTATCGAAATTTTGTTGTTTTTATGGCATGAAAAACAGGCTACTGGAATTCGGTGTGTCAGACTAAATTCCACCAGCCACATTTAAAAAATGTGAAATGTTTACTTCCAGTCTGACAGCAGATTTCGATCAGTTAATTAGTTACTTCTTAAAGCATATCAGCTTAGGCGTTAAATTGACTTCATCTGGTGAAATCGGCTTGAGCTGAAAGGCTTTAAGAACATCTTCTCCAAGTGTTTCCAGGGCAGCATCATACGGCGTTTTGCCGTCAAGGCTTTCTCTTGGGGTAGAGTTTATGTGATTCACAATAAGATTGACATCCCATTGGGTTAGAAATTCAAAGGATGTTCCTTTAGGCAATATCATGCGGAGCATGGTATGCGCCTGTTCGATGGTTCCTTTTTGTCCGCTACGCATTGGATCACAGTAATAAATGCTGCTTCTTTGTATGCCGGTAATTCCAGTTTCTAATTCTTCTGGGTTCCCAAATTCAGAGCCACGGTCGGTTAAGATATTTTCAAAAACAGATGTAAATTCATACGTTCCCATACGTTTTTCCAAACGGTCAAATACAGCACGGACGGCACCTTTTGTGCACCGGTTAATAAGAAATGCAAGAAACAGTTTTTCCTCTGTAAAGATCATGGTTAACAGCGTTTTCTGGGAGTCCCTTGATGACTTTACTGTGTCCATTTGTACATAAGAATTTAATTCCAAAGAACAGAAGTCTGCATAGGTTCTGTTGGTAAATACTTCGCGGTCTTTGATCTGTGTTTTGTGGCACTTTCTTGGTTTGAATTTTGCCTGCCTTTTCAGATCCACATTTCTGGCTGTGAACAGTCCCTTATCGATGTATGTGTACATGGAGCGGACAGACATATCCAGTTCCGGATGATTGATCAGGATCTGATAGGGTGACTGTCCCTGTGCGATCAACGGAGTAACAATCTGGTCTTTTTGGTGCAGCTGATGCCGGGTCATATTTATTCCGGCACGGGAACTACTTAATAATTCGCGGTACTTACGGTCGGCAAAACGGGCATCATAGCGGTATTTATGGGCAATGGTACAATGATTGATTTTCATTGGACAGCCATTACATACATAAGGCGCCTTATCAAGTCTGCAGCACCGTTCCTTTTCGAAATCCTTACAGGTTTGGTTGCAGGTTGGACAGGATGTACATTTAATACCGCAGAGCATGATTTTTCCACAGGCATTTGTTTTTTTACAGTGATAGCGGTGTACACAAAAGTTTTTGGCATTGTAGAAAGTTCCTTTGTGGTACCAGTCAGAAAGGCGTCGTGATTTAACCTCTTTTGAGATGGTTGTAGGATCTTTACAAAGGAATGCCGCAATGTCTTTAAAAGTCACACCTTTGGATAATTCGTTTTCGATGTAGATACGGTC
>NZ_QTYW01000047.1:0-1247 GCF_003462365.1 Roseburia sp. TF10-5
AACTGCGCCACAGCCTTGGCAGGCCATCGCGCAGCGATTTTGTTCAATCGGAAGTTGTGGAGGAGTGCAATGAATAAAATTGGTACAAAAATAATAGATACAGAACGTTGTATATTGAGAAGAATTGTTCCAGACGATTATCAAATGATGTATGAAAACTGGGCAAAATACGAAGAAGTTTGCAGGTACTTTCCGTTCAATCCCGTAACGGATATGGAAATATATAAAGAAAAGGTACATAAATGGGCAGATAATTATGAATCTGATACATATTTTCATTGGGTAATTGAATGGAAAGAAAATCATGATTTGATTGGAACGATTAATTTGGGAAATGTTGAAGAATCATGTTTTATGTCAGATACATGCTATATGCTTTCGCCACAGTATTGGGGACAAGGTATAATGACGGAAGTGCTTCAAGCTGTACTAAAATATGCATTTGATGAGATTGAATTAAATCGTGTTCAGGCAGAAGTGTTTGATGGAAATGTTGCATCTGTACATGTATTAACAAAGTGTGGAATGCGGTTTGAAGGAATTGCTAGACAAAAGTATTACAAAAAGGACACGTTTATTGACACTGCGCAGTATGCAGTTCTTAAGAGTGATTTCAAAGAGTAAACCCCAATTTAACAACACAGGTGAAACTTCCAGTTTGACGGAGTAATGGATATGAAAATCAGAGAAGTGAATGAAAATAAAAAGCAGTTTATATCATTATTGCTATTAGCTGATGAACAGAAGAGCATGGTTGATCGCTATCTTGAAAAAGGTAATATGTATGTACTTGAAGATGGTAATGTAAAAGCTGAATGTGTTGTCACCGATGAAGGTAACGCAATACTTGAAATCAAGAATATCGCAGTCGATCCAGAAAATCAGGGAAAGGGCTATGGGAAAGCACTAATTGATTTTCTTGCCAGTAAATATGCAGATGAATATTCTGTTTTGCAAGTTGGAACAGGTGACAGCCCGTTGACCGTACCATTTTATGAAGAATGCGGATTTGTCCGTTCTCATAATATTCCGAATTTCTTTACGGACAATTATGACCACCCAATTTATGAGTGTGGTGTACAGTTAATAGATATGGTATATTTGCAAAGATGTTTATAACTTCCTGTTTGTAAATCTCAATAGAATAGCAATTTATTAGCATCGGTCGGAGAAATCTGATCGGTGCTTTCTTTATGGGGCTGTAAAATAAGTCCCTAATATAAGAAACGCCAATTCCGGCAAATGTC
>NZ_QTYW01000048.1:0-983 GCF_003462365.1 Roseburia sp. TF10-5
TGTGGTTGGAAATGCTGCGGGCACGGAATCAACTGGCTCATGATTATGATGGCGAATTAGCAAAGAAATATTTCGAGCGGATTACGGTGGAGTTCTATCCGCTATTGGTCAAACTTCAGGAGCGGGTCAGAAAGTATTATGAAGAGCCTTGTCTGCGGGAAACAATGACTTTTTACACAAAGGGTTGATCGATGCGAAGATGGTTTGAAAAAAGGTGGAAGACGTGAAGACATATGCAAAAATGAGGGTTGTTCGTCTTTTGGTGCCATATTTGATTTATATGACTATAGATTTTCTGTTTTTTAATCATCTACATAATCTCAACCGGATAATTCATTATCTATATGGAGGAAGATTTATCAATGGTGTCTATTGGTATATAACCAGCGTATATATAGCCTTAGTTGCTGCAGTAATACTACTCGATAAACTTAACAAGAAGCAATTAATAGCCATTGGGATAGTGGGGGGGTACAGCGATAATGGAGTCTAATATTATTGACTCTATTTCGTTGCTGGAACGTCCTGGAATTCCATTTGACGCAGATGTTTCCTTGCTCGTTTTGTCGTATTTGATAGTTGGCTATATTCTGAAAGATAAAATAGTTGATCTGTTTCGAAGACAATCATTAAAGATAGACATTATTGCAGCTGGTGTGGCAACATTACTTATATTGGAACATTTACTGATGGAAAGGTATGGAATGCCTAGGCAAATTGATATGAAATTTGTTGTTTATAAGAATCCGATTTCAGTATATGTTATGCCTGTTTTATACGGATTTGTTATTGCAAGATTAAGTGCATTGATAGAACGGAGTTGTAGAAGGTTAAATCGATTTTTTGCGTATATGGGAAGTATAACGATTCCAATAATGTTCCTGCACGAACCTTTGAACCGTTTTTGCCCACTAGCCAGTAACTTACTCTTCTCTCCATATAATCAAGTGTTTTTTCAGTAAATTCAATATTTTTTGATACCT
>NZ_QTYW01000049.1:0-814 GCF_003462365.1 Roseburia sp. TF10-5
ATTCTTACCGCATTTTTAATCAGGATTGCGAACTTGTTTCGCAATTACCTATTGTGTATGCATAAACGATCACATCATTTTATTCCCAGTATACCATAAAAATCAGAAATTGCATCTTTTTCATTTTAGGTATGTATCTTATATAATGACAGTGTGTTGACATTAGACGCGCATTTGAGTATACTATACTTGAATGGAGGTGTTCTGTATGGCAACAACTAATTTAAATATTCGTACAGACAAGGCAATCAAGGACCAGGCGGAGGAAATCTTCAATGAGCTTGGTCTGAATATGACAACTGCTATAAATATATTCCTGAGAACCGCTATCCGTGAGCATGGTATTCCTTTTGAATTAAAACTGGAAGTACCAAATGATACGACAGCCGCTGCCATTGAGGAAGGCCGAAAAATGATGAAGGATCCTTCTGCTCCGCGTTATTCCAGTATGGATGCGCTTAAGGCAGCTCTCGACGTATGAAATACGACATTCAGTTTACCAATCAGTTTAAAAAGGATTTGAAGCTTGCAAAAAAGCAAAATAAAGATCTTGATAAGCTGTTTGAGGTAATCGATATTCTGGCGAATGGCGGTACGCTGGATGCAAAATACAGGGATCATGACCTTACAGGAAACTACAAAGGTACGCGTGAGTGTCACATCGAACCGAACTGGCTGCTTATTTATGAGATTTGTGGAGATGTTCTTGTTTTGATGCTTTATCGCCTTGGTCCACATTCTGAGCTGTTTAAGAAATAAGTACAAATCGTTAAGGAAAGAATCGAAGGTGGTGCAAACGAAAAAGCAGTATTGA
>NZ_QTYW01000005.1:0-227990 GCF_003462365.1 Roseburia sp. TF10-5
TTAAAAGCCGATGGAATTTACTCTTGCACTGGAATTTACTTTTTCAAGTCAGCTATTTTATTTCTGTTTCATATTAAATATCAGAATTTTTTGCTGATAAATACAACTATCGTATCAAGAAAATTACAAACTGTTTGGTGATAAAATACTCGCCATTTCTTGTATATTTTCCACTAATTTATATAAAAATCGAGATCAACTTACTTTACATGATTATTTTTTCTGGCTCGATATTATTTCTTTCTTAATAAATACTCATATTAGTAATTTGTAGTTTCCTGCAATGCTTTGTTAAAATACAGATTAAAAAACAAGGAGCCTATAACATGGAAAATTTCAATATTCAGTTAAAGAGTTATATTCAATTTTGCCAGACTCAAAAATGTCTGGACGCAAAAACCATATGTGCATATAACATTGATATCTCCCAATTTGCCCGTCATATCAATTGCTCGGAGCTTGATGATATTACATCTAAACATATAGAGTCTTATATTGCACACTTACATTCTTCCTATAAACCAAAATCTGCTAAACGTAAAATTGCATCCTTGAAGGCATTCTTTCATTATTGTGAATTTAAGGAAATAATTAACAAGAATCCATTTGATAAAGTTGAAATCCGTTTCAGAGAACCAATTACTCTTCCCAAAACGATTTCATTGCAAACTTTAGAAATCTTTTTTAACTACAATTTATAATCAATATACCTCTGCCAACACACCGTATAAGCGGAAAAAAGCCTTTCGGGATATTGCAGTTGCCGAACTTTTGTTTTCAACCGGAATGCAAATATCAGAACTATGTAACCTCTCTCCTTCCGATATCAACCTCAATGATAATATTGTACTTATACAATATATAGCAGCAGACTTTCTAATGAACCTATTGAATCCTTAAATCGAAAAGTTAAAGACTTGAAAAAACTCGGACGTGGCTATCGAAACTTTGAGCATTTTCGAATCCGATTCCTATATGCGACCAGGGACACCTCTGTTATAAATGGAATAAACGATTACAATCCCGTCACTTATTTTAATATGGAAGATTAAAAAATATTTCGTTTCAAAACAGATCAGGCAGGTCGAAAGACCTGACTGTGTATCTATTCATGGTTTGATTAAGAAGCCCCTACGGAATGCCCCTAAAAAACTTCGGGAAACCCCACTAAACTTTGGAGACCCGACCACTTATTGCAGAAAACGGCATAAAAAGAAACCAGACTCCAGATTCTATCTGTTGTCTGATTCCTTTTTTCATTTAAGCATATTTCTATTTTATGCAAACATCCTTCTGTATTTCACTATTCCTGCATCTTCATATCAAATTCCTCTGATCCTGACACACCCTAATCCAAACAGACTATACAACACATATCTTGCTTAATGTTCTTCTAAAATTTGCTGTTCATAAGCCTTTGCTACCAATGCCTTTCTGTTAAGTTCAGCATTTTGCTCCTTATACTTGAAATACTCTTTTGTACGAAATTCCTGCATATCCTTACGAGCCTGTATGCGTTTCTCAATATATTCCTCTAAAAGATCCTTGTTTGTATCTTCTTTCTTCTTTTTTACATTATTTTCATGTTTTGATGAATTTCCTTTAATGTAACTATCATTCTCTTTCATTCCTTTAGTATACCCGTAACACCCTTCCCACGTACTATCTACATGAGTATACGCTATTTGTGGAATGTTGCCTCCAAAATCAACTGCCTTATTCTTTGCCAAGGCATCTAATATTTTTTGCTCATATTCCGGATCAGTCTGCATCCTTTTATAAGCAGCATCTGTAATATCAATAACCCAATTCATATTTCTCTGTGACGGATGAGTATATAGCGCATCCATCTTTTCATTAAAATACGCCTTGTATTCATCTAATGACATATTCTCTTTGCTTTTTATCTGCGAAACAAATGTACCTTGCTGAACTTCTTCCTGTTTCTTAACTTGACTTGAATACATCATTTGTGAACTCACATAACTTGAACTTTGTTCTATTTTCATATTTTTCCTCCATATTTATAATATATCTATTTCTTTGTAACCATTTAATGTTTGTATCAAATTTTCCACAAGCAAAGCTATTTTGCTTTTATAATAAATACCTTCCCCGAATTTTTGCCATTTTTCTTCAACATCATGCTGCTCTTGTCTTATATATTTTATCGGCATATATGTATTTAACGATAACCCATCCTGAATGTAGTTCGATATGTAAAAGGCATCTATATCTACATCAAATCTATATCTCATCAGCATCTTTATTTCACTGAGGTATTTACTTTCAACATCCGCATTGTAAAGATTAAAAATCATATAATCCGGTTTGACACTGTTAAACACTTCAAATGCAGAAACTCCAAAATGTTCTGGTTGTCGCCTCGTTATTGGAAGTATTCCTCCCGGTACACCTAAAACAAATATATCTGGCTTATCCATTTCCGATAAATATTTAATATAATTGTTATATGCAATGATTTTTTCACTTTCATCTTTTAGGCTTTGAAACATAAATGTTGGAAACGAATGTACTCCTAAGCAATTCACATGGGAACGGGATGTAACAACACTCACTTTATATCCAATTTCTTTTAATTTATTTGCAATTAGCAATTCAAGTTCAAACTTGTTGCAATTTTCTCCAGCCCCCGCAATCATAACAATAGGTATTTCTATATCTTTTAATGCATATCCTACTCCTGACTCCTCAAAACTTTGTTCAGGTAAAGCTCCAATAATATCTTTTTCTTCTATTATTCTTACAGAATTTGTCTTTGCAACTTCTTCTAGTTTATCAAATTCTTCTGCTGATAGTTTCCTTGATACCAAAATACTTTTTATATCTTGAGTTAAATAGATAAGTCGTTTTTCAAACTCCTCTAATGTAATCTTATTGGTTGATTTCACTATCCACAAAAGCTCTATTTCTTTTATATTAGAGCCTATTTGCTGTATATCCCCTTCTTTTATGAAATTCATCTTTCCCCATCCACACGGAGTATCAACTGCAATAATATCAATATATTCCATCCATGAATGAAACTCTAAAAATGCCTCGCATTCATCATCAAAAGGGTAGACAAGAGTTTTTATTTTCTTTTTCATTAGTTCCTCCATGTTACTAATCTTCAAATTTACACCCATATTCACGTAATGTACAATATTCTTTCAATCTTTCTTCAACTACATGCTTATTGGATTTACATTTCTCTAATCGTTTTTTGCGGGATAGTTTATCCCCTTCTTCTATACCTGCTGCACAACAATTACAAAAATTAATTGCCCAACATTCTCTGCATTCTCTTTCTGTCAGCTTACCAATATTTAATAACTCATAAGACTTATCATACCAAAATCCTTCATCTAAGTTACCTATATTGTATGCTTTACTTGTTTCGTTCACTCTTTCACATGGGAAAAAATCCCCTTCTACTGTCACAAATAATCTATTGACACCAGCAAGACAAGGACCACTTGGATGACACTTTATGGTACGGATAGTATTTAATTGCAATCTATCATGAATATCTGTTTTAATTGTTTTTATATATGAACGGACGAGCTTAGAAACATCTTGCTCCTCAATTCTGTCTAATCCCCACAAATAACTTTTGAATACTTCGTAAAAATAATTTAAACGAAACTCATCACTGTACATAATCGGATCAATAGCGTCCTTATCACTTACATTAACCGCTGTAACTAAGTTATTTGGACGATAATCAAATGTAAAATAATTGCTGCTATCCAAGAAATTGCTATCTGTTCCTAATACAGCATTAAACGAAATATTTTTTATATATTCTGGGTGTCTTTCTTCTATCTTGGCAATATTATCAATTACCACTTGATATGTACCGCTTAAACTTCCCGCAAATTTCCTTCCAGAATTTTGTACGTTCTCTGGTCCATCCAAACTTATAGTTAAATTAAAATTATTTGTTGCCAAAAAATCTATTTTATCATCATCAAGCAAAGATGCATTTGTAGTCATATTAAAAATAATTTCTTTTCCCCTGAAAAGGATTTTTGAATACTCTACAATTTCTTTAATTAATTCTATTTCTAACAGAGGCTCACCACCATAAAATCCAATCTGAGCGCTCTTAGTATTCTTACAATGATTATAATAAAAATCTACCGCCTTTTTAGCTGTTTCTAATGACATTCTTTTCTTTGAATGCACTCTGTTCACATAACTCCCCGAATAAACGCAATATTCGCATCTAAAATTACAGTTTTGCGTAACCTGCAAAATCAACAACTCTACATTATTTTCAAGCTGACTTTTCAATGTGTCAGTTAATGGATGCTCAATTTTAATAAGAGGATTATTACTTCTTAAAAATCCCTGCTCTCTCATTTGAACTATTTTATCATCTAATAATGTTTCAATATCTGTATGCTCATTTAATTTTACATATATTTCTTTGTTTATTCTTAAAATACTATTAGTATTAACATCGTAAACATAATAGTGATTATTTGTACTAAAACAATGAATAAAAGCTTTCTCTTTCATCATGAATCCCCATCTTTCCCAAATAGTAAGCACCTGAAGCAGAAAAATAGAAAACGACTGCTTCAGGTGCCATTCAGAGCATTACATATTGCTCCAATTTTCGCCCGACATTGTCTTTGAAACAATCTTTCCAAAGCTGGTTGTGCTATTGGTATTTTGCAAGGACATATCCGTAGCGCAGTTACAACTTGCCAGTGATCTGCATACGCTAATGCAATTGCAAGCAAATGCAACTAAAGTACCATTCTGAGCAGTTTTCTTTTTTCCTAATGCCTTCATATGCTTTTCTCCTTTCCTCAAAAATTATATAAGAAATTTTCTTATATTCCCCTTAACATTTTTTAAGAATTATTTCTTTTATATCCGAAATTTTATCAAGTCTATGTTCAATGATTTCTTTTCTATCAATTTTAATATTAAATTCTCTCTCTATAGCAAAAAATAAATTTAATAAATCTAACGGAGATAAACCAACATTTGAACTCAATAAACTTTCTTTTTCCATCTCAGCAATTGTTAATTCTTTATCAGTTATTTCCTTGATTAATTGTTCAAGTCTACCATTAACCTCTATCTCATTCATATGTACTACTCCAAACTTAATTAATTGATTTTTTTTATTATAAATAGTAGAAATAAAACCTACAATATGTTTTGCAGAAAGTGACCTTATTTTGCAGAAAACGGTACAAAAAAACTTTTCGAGCAAGCTTTGCCGCTATGAAAAGTCTTTTATACTCAATCTGCATTTTCCATCATAATATTTAATTCATCACTTTTACCTATCAGCTCATCATATGCCCCTATATCAACAACCACGCCTTTCTTCAGCACAACAATCTGATCCACTTTGTTCAATATCTCTTTCTTATGTGTTATCACTATCACTGTTTTTTCTTTCAGTTTCGTATTCAGCAGTTTGTTAATCTGCTGTTCTGAATAAGCATCCGTGTTTGATGTGGCTTCATCAAATATAATAATCGGCTTATCATGTATCAATGCCCTTGCAAGGGCTATCTTTTGTTTTTGTCCGCCGGAAAGCATTGCTCCATTCTGCCCTACCACATAATCCAAAGAAACCTCTTTTATAAAATCCTCAAGTCCACTATCCTTACAAGCAGCTTCTATTCTTGCTTCGTCCACCTGCTTATACAAACAGATATTATTTCTTATTGTGTCATTAAAAAGATATATCTGCTGGCTGACTACGGATATAATGTTTCTGTATGCCGACAATGACAGTTCTGAAATTTTCTCTGCTCCGAGCAATATCTTTCCACTTATTGGCTCATACATTCTGGTAAGGAGATTGATAATCGTTGTCTTTCCCGAACCATTACGTCCAATGATAGCAGTCTTACTGCCTTTTGCAAACAAAATGTCCACATCTTTTAAAACATATTTTTCTTTTTCATACGCAAGCTTTTCATACGCAAAAGAAACCTGTTCCAGTTTCAGGTCATCCGGGCATAAATCGGCGGTTTCCCCATTATCTGTTTCTTCCTCCAAATCCATAAACGCATAATACCTTTTTGTTGACGGGATAATCCCTGATAAGAGATAACCTATGTTAAGGATTGCAGAAATCGGTCCTGTAACATATGAACTGTATGTAATGAAAGCAAACACGCTGCCGACTGAAAGTTGTAGGTCAAACACCAAGTTTGCGCCTAGTATATATAACAACGTGGAAAGAAACTGCACCATAAGGCTATCCGTAATCGTATTCCACTGTCCCAGCATATTCATCTGCTTCTGCTTTTCAATAATATCCTTCTGGTTCTGATCAAACTCTTCATGTTTCCTGTCTAAAATATTAAACAGCTTAACTTCCCGTACCCCTCCGACAGTATCCCCAAACCATTTCGCATATTTTTGATTTTTCTTTATAAACTCATCCATAATCCGCTTTTGTTTCTTAGCAAAATATTTCATCACAGCACATTTAAACGGTATAAACAAAAGAACCAGTATCGTCATTCTGAAATCTATGATAAATAACCCGATAATGCCGCCTGTCATGCTAAACGCCTGCGTAATTACAAAGAATACACTGCTGTCGGCAACAGATGTCATCTGGTTAATATCCGTGTTAATATTGTTCAGCGTCTCTGCATAATTGGTATTGTTGAAATAATTTACCCACAGCTTCATAAGATGTGTAAAAGACTGTTCCGAAAGGAAATACTGTATCTTTGCCGAAATGTCAACACGCTTCTTTTCTTTGATTAAATCTACAAGGGAATTTATAGCGTAAATCACCATAGACACCAAAACCAGTTCTATCAACAATTTTTTATTTCCACCAATAAACCCATCGTCCATGATCCGCCTGCTGATCAGCGGCACACAAAGATTTAATCCGGTAGAAACAAGCAGACAGCCCACAATCACAACTATTGTTTTTTTATATTTTCCTAATAACAGAAGTAATCTTTTTACACCCTCTTTGTTATCCATTTTCTTCCTCCGTCAGTTTCATTTTTAAAATGTGATATATTGCCTCAATATCTTTCCTGTCAATCAGTTCTGATATTCTTTTTTCAACCTTTTCTTCTGCTAAAGAAAATTTAGCCAAAATATTTTCTCCCTCATTACAAAGAATAATCTCTACATCACAATCGGGATATACTCTCAATAATTTCTTTCTTTCTTCCAATAGAACACACCATATGACTAAATCGCTTTGTTTATAAAAAACTTGGCTTTCTATAAATTTTTTCCATGCCTCGCGATCTGCCACAGGCTCTGGCATATACTCCAAACCATACAGCACACATTCCGGCTCCATTCCTATTGTATATGCGTTATATCCATCACTGGCAAAAGCCCGCTTTAATTCAGTAAGTATATAGAAACTATCCATTGTAGCTTCAATAGCCAATATTATGACCGGAACTTCAAGACCATTGCCCTGATAATGGTTGTTCAAAATCTGCCGTTGTCTGGTTTTTCTGCTCCAATAGAACCCCTGCACATCTACATTATAAATATCCTCTTGTCCGAGATATATTAGATTTTTGTCTTTTATATCCAGATTATCCAAATCAGCCACAGAAAAAGCTATGACAGTATCTACTTCGTCCTGTATTTCGCTATATTCTTCCAAAACCGTTTCAAAGTAATAATCTGCCCTGCTTGTTTTCTTCTTGCCAACCACATATGCTTTATAAACCCAATCCGGCTCATATACTCCCTCAATCATTTCAATATGACTTTGATCTTTCACATATTCCTTTAATTTTATTATACCAAGATTTTTATCTGTATTTAGCCTATTTGCAATTAAAGCACATACAAATGGTGCAGCATAACTATTACTCAATGATGTTTTGATTTCTTCATCAAATATTTTGATTATATGTTCAGACGGTACAACAGTATCAATCCCCATCTGCATATAATCTTTAGAATAACTTAAAGGGCTACCTGTTGTTGCTACACCGATCACATTCGTAAAACTAGCTGGATATGATACGAAACCCGAATTAGCTGTTGCTGCCACAAGAATCATTCCACTATATACATACTTATTGACCAATTTTTTAAGTTTCTCACATTCATGAAAATTCGTAGTTCCGAAGCTCAAATTAACAACCCTAATGTTGTTTTGATAACACCATTCAAGGGCGGGTTCTATCTTATTGCTCCCACCCCTCCCATTTTTATCCAAAATTCGTACACTATTCAACATACAGTGAGAGTTATATTTTTCAATAATCAATGCACAAAATGTCCCATGCGGAAAATCCGTAATCTGAACTTCATCTTTATCTTCTATACACTTATTGTTGTCATCTATCACTATTTGTGATTGAATTTTTTCTTTGCTTATTAAATCTCTGCTTATTCCATTATCAATAATAGCTATCCTATCTTCTCTCAAATGTCTCATCATAATCCTTACATTACCTAATCTTCCATATATTGAACTTTTAATATCAAATTTTGTATCATAAATGAGCATTAACAATTAGATAATTTCACATAAAATTTGTCATAACATCTTTATCATATCAGAAAAACATATCAATAACATTTTCTTTGCAGAAAACGTCTTTGTATAGCAGAAAAAGGAAAATCTAAAAAGCAGGGTTCCACATTTTAAGAAAAACAAAAAGGTGCATGGAATCCCTATACACCTTTTCGTCCTTCTATGCTTACTATAAGAGCTTGTCTAAAACAAATGACAGTTCTTCAAGCATATGTAATAAATATTCCTGTTGCTTACAGCTTTTACTGTTTAAGGTATTTAAAATACGTTCTGTTATGGGGATTTTGTTTAGATTTTCATACACAAGAAACGATAGGGGAACATCCAATGCATCTGCTATTCTCATAAAGTTTTCTAACGACATCGTTCTGCTCCCATGTTCAATCCGCTTTATAGAATCAATTGAAAGTTCCGCTTTCTCTGCTAGTTCAAATTGTGTTAAATTTTGCTTTTTCCGGTATAATTTCACGTTATCGGCAATAATATATTTTGTATGATTCATTTTCTGATTCTCCATTCTTATAATTTATTTGTGAAATGAAGAATCTATAGGCGGTCCTCTTTTCGACTTTTGTATGTATATGTCCTGATAAATCAGCAATTTTCGACAGAAGCAAAAAAAGAGTACCTCGCACCGACCTGCCATGTCGATTTGTGTACTCGTAAGCTGCCGTATTCAGTATTAAGGAATATATTATACTGGATTGCCCATTGTATATATCTCTTGAATACAAATCTATGCAAAAATATATCATCAAAATCTATGGCATAAAAATATACACCTCACAACAGCTATATGTTATCAGGTGTAATCTAAATAATCCTTTTCATACGTTTTATGTTGTATTTTGCACAATAAATTAGATCATACTAAAAATGAGTTAGAAAAACAGCGATTTTACAGAAAACGGACTTTTTTTACAGAAAACGGCAAAAGTTCTTTCACTCAAATAAAATTAAACAATTCCTGAAGTGTTCATACACATTGAAATCCAAATATACAGTTATATGACCGTGTATATTAACATCTAATGGCTCTATCTGCTCATTCATTCTTAATGCATCTGCACAACTCCATATTTCTTGCCTTCTTCCAAAAGTAAACAAATTCTTGGAGCTGATGCTAATCCTTACTATAAATATATTTGCAAGTGTTTTCCAGACAGGCGATATATTCTACACAGGCATCACAATCTGTACATCGCTCAACGGGTTCATCATATATCAAAGATAAAAAAACATGGTAACTTTTTATACTTTATTCTATCGCACTCTCTTTTAATATATAATTTTACAATATTAAATCCCCTTGAGCAAAACTTCCGTCTAACCCAAGAGGATAATTCTTTAATTGGCATATATTCACATGTTACTATACCTCATTTAATACAAGTAGCCTTAATAACTGTAAGCTACTTTTAATGTTATCGTTACCGTTGAAACCGGATAGATGTTTCCATTATAAGATACACCATTATTTTGAATCCATATTGACCATGTTCCAGACGGATTCTCACCTTCAAATCCAGTTATGGTAATAGTCCCACTTTTTGTCGGTCCTGAGATAGATTTTGTTGTTCCACTCGGGCTTTTAACATAAATCGTATAAGGATCTGTTCCACTAGCCACATTACAATATAACTCCACCTTAGTTATGGAAGGATTGCTTCCCGAAACACTTCCTGATGTAACATTGCTTGTTTTTGAAGTTCCGCCGCTAATTGCATTCAGTTTTACTGTTGTCTTGCTGAAGTTATTGGTAGCAGCAAGCACAGGTGTTACAAACATCAAGCAAGCCATCATACAAGCCATAACAGCCGTAAAAACTCTCTTTGTTACTCTTTTCATTTTGTGACCTCCTTATAATTTGAAATAATTAGTGAAATATATGCCACATAAAACCAATTTACTATATCCTTGTATCCACTGACACCTGTGCCAGTGAACTGCCTGATTTCTTTAAATTAGCTTCCACGGATTCTCTTGTGATACCGTCTAATGTCCCAGATGAGACTGGCTTCCCTATTTCCCAACCTGGATCAGCAGCTTTTGCTGCGGATATAAATGCCTGCCGATATGCACGCTCATACTGCTGCATAGTATATCCCGCTGCTAATCGGTCATTTTTCTGTACCTTGCGATACATATTTGTATATACATCTGATCGTTTTGTCGTATCTCCATTCAGGACGCCATTTTCTTGCAAAAATTCCTTTTTCGTTTGCTCAAACATTTCATCTTTGCTGCTTTCCAGAATGGAAATAATACGTTTTTGACTACTTGCATTTTCATCTGTTAGCAAAAGACCTGCTAATCCCGTTGTTGGATCAATGTAATCTCCATCTTTGTCGTAACTTTTCATCAAATTTTTAATGCTCTGGATATTTGTGTACATTGCCCCATTTGCATTTGACATCATCTGCTTTATTGCAGCCTTATATTGGGCACTGTTCGTATCAATACCCGCCGCTTTTAACTGCGACTGTATAGAGCTGCTGTTTAACTGCGACAGCTGAAAGCTACCTATTGCACTTGTACTTTTTGTGCCTTTTGTTCCAAACATTTGCTGAAACAAAAATCCATAATCTGTGATTTTTGACATAAACTCGCCCTTCCTTAATAGAATAATTTGAAATCCGTAATTATTAAAATTCTCCTAATTTTATAATAGCAAAATACGATTAAAGGTCAATTACCCTTGCAGAAAGTGGACTTTTTTTGCAGAAAACGGCACTAAAAAAGCCTTTCAGGCACACCATACACTTCTGAAAGGCTTTTTCTTATACTTAATTTTCTTTTTCAACGCAATTTATCAAATCTTAATTCTCTTTCCGCTTCGGTCTTTTCGGTTGATGACCGATTCCAATACAATAAGGAGGACCTACCACATCTCTTTTTACTTCATTGCGGACAATTTTCTCCACTACCTTGAGTGCAACATTTTTGATATTTCTGCTTTTTTTCATTTTACACTTACCTCCTGTTTTATAATTTTTGCCAAACACATCAAGAATGCACATAATATGATAGCCACTGACATATAACCAATATACAGAATATCAGCCTTCAGATAAACTAAGACAGCAATTATCATTACTTCCATTATAACAATCAGTCTTGCCGCTTTCTTAGACTCCTGCAATTCACTTTTATTCATATCCACATTGGGGTGGTTTATTGTTCCTATTACATAGATTAAAATTATTGCAAGAAATAGCATTCCATAGATGACAGTTGGAGTTCTACAAAGCATAGGCATAGCCTGTATAATCGCAATATATGTTATGACTGTACCTAAATAGCACTGCCAAAACTTATCCGCATGAAAGCCTCCTGTCCGCTTCCTTAATGAAATAAAGAACGCCCAAAAACAAACAGTATGCAGGAATTTCTCAAAAATCACCCCTAAAAGTAAGATAGTTACAACTGTTACAATATTTTCAACCATAGCTATTAAAGCGTATTCGTAATATTCACAGCTTGATTTACTTATTATCTTCTCTATTTCCATTTGATTGACGATCTTTAATGCCATCTTCTCTATCATAAACATGTCTCCTTCATTATTTAGTATGAATTATATATGTGAAAAATCAAGTCGTTTTACAGAAAACAGACATTTTTTGCAGAAAACGGCACAAAATAGTTTTAGAATTAACTAATTTGCATTTATGCAGGAATAATAATTGAGAAGAAAAACTCTTTATTCTTATCTTCAATGACATATGAGCCACCATATTTTTCAATACTTTTTAACACATTCTTAATCCCTACACCATGTTCATCCAAGCTTGATGTTTTCGTAGATTTTATCTCACCATTCTCATATATAACATCATAATTAAACGTGTTTTTAACCGCAATAATTATCTTATCATCCTCTTTAAAAAACTTGAACTTAATTACCTTTTTATCCTCGCATGCCTCACACGCTTCAATGGCATTGTTCAGAAGATTGGCAAGGATAGTAACTACATCCTCATCTTTCATTTGCAGCTCTGAAAGATCATTTACCTTGAATACAAAAACAATTCCCTTTGCTTCTGCCTCCTGGTACTTTGTATTGAGTATGGCATTTACGATTACATTATTGGTGTTAATGGCATCCGGTTCATTATTCAGCGAGCCATAAATCTTTTTTACATATTCCTCTAATTTGAAATATTGCTTTTTGTCCAGTAAGGATTCTATACATGAAATCTGGTTTTTAAATTCATGTGTCTTTCTTTTTAGGTTATCAAAGTTTTCAGAGATAGATCTGTACATTTCCAACTGGTTTTTCGCCTGAATCTGAAAAACCTTGTTTTCATGCATCTTAACTTCCCTTTCCATAATATCGTTAATCAGATAAAACACAAGAATATTCATTCCCACCATTCCAAATGCAATGACAGCAAGCAAATTAGCCTGCTCTACTGTCTGTACATATTCAAAAACAGATAACATTACAGCAATAGCAGATATGGTAAAAACAGGAAAAAACAGAAACCTTAACCACTCTGTATCTAACATCTTTTCCATTGACTTTTTTGCAAACCGCTTCCTTATAACAAGAATGAGGAAAAACAATACTACTTTTACAAGCAAATATGCCAATACAGAAGCGATTGCGTATTGCTGCTCTGATATCTTCATATCTAAAGACAGCCAACTAATAATCAAGAATGCCAAAAAATCCATTGCAAGCAACAGCGCATCAAATAAAATAGCTAACACAAAGGATTTTTTCAGGCTAATTCTAACATGCCAAAACATAAATATCGAAAACATCAAAATGGCAATAATTTGCCTTATTGCAAAATATTCTGAAAAACCATACGCAAGCAGACACATGCTGCCAAGCAACAATACAAATTGAATTATATTAATCCAACCTTTATACCGTATTTCCCCAAAAGTTTCATAAAAAATCTTGCAACACATTATTTCAATAAATATCAATAATACACTCTGCATTAGCTCAAACATCACACTTCTCCTTGAAACGCTATAAACTTTTTCTTGACTTCAGCATACCTTGCTTTCGGTATGGGCAACTCAACCCTATTTGTCAGTATCACTTTACAGCGGACAACATTCTTGATATGTTTTGCATTTACAAGATAACTCTGGTGTGTCCTAATAAAACCATTCTCTGAAAGCGTATCGTCCAACACATTTAATATTTCATTCATGGTATAAACTGTTTCTGTGTCCTCCATAACATGAAACTCAAGTTTATGCAGCTTGCTCTCAATATACAATAATCTTTCCAGGGATATTTCTTTTCTGCCTTCCTTAAAGTCAAATTCCCTTTTTGTCACGGAATAATTCATTTTATCAATAATAGCATCCATACATTCATTAACTTTGCTCTGAAAGTTGACATTGCCCTTTAGTAAATACCTTACAACATCTAATCGGTATCCTTCCAGCGAATAATCCACATATGCGGTCACAAATACTATAAATACTTCCCGACTTACTTTTCTGATCATCTCAGCCGTCTTGATACCATCAACTTTCTCCATATTGATATCCAAAAACACGATAGTATACCGCACTACCTCAATTCCTAATTCTATCAATGCCTCCCCAGAGCTATATGTATCTATCTCAAAAGTAAGACCTTTTTCCATCATATAGCCGGAGATCAGTTCTTTTAGTTCTTCTGTAAAAAGATTTTCATCATCACATATTGCAATTTTGAACATCTGTGTTGTCTCCTCCTTTCCTGCTATTTGATAGCAGTCTGTCCCTGATCTTTTATACTCCGCCATGTTGTATTTCGACATATCTTACTAAATCTTTTAACCCTTTCTCTGCATTCATAGTAAGGAAAGGCGACATACCAAAATCTACATTTCCCCTTATTATTTTATTTTTCTTTAACGCATTAGTCAACTAAATTACAGAAATCGACCATATTATGCAGAAATTGACACAAACCTAAAATGCAGCACTCAAGATTCTAGAGGCAGAACCCGTTTTAGTCCATTTTTATTTTATTTTTTCATTAAAAGTGTTATACTGGGTTTGTTTCCATTTCAACCTCTAAGAATAAAGGAGCAATGATATAGATATGAAAATTCAAGACTTAAACATTTCTTCCGACTCCAAATCTGCCTTAAAAAGCATAGGCTTGACAATGGTTTCGGAACTCGCAGGACAAAACTATATTACTTTGATAAATAAATTCCCAAAAAATTATAATATTGAGCCTCTGATTAACGAATTGAACGCTTTAGGTTATCTACTGCCGCCAAGTAACGAAATATCAATTTATGATGTCCCTATGTCGAAGCGGTTGCAGAACGCCCTTATACGAAATGGTGTTATGTATCTTTCGCAGCTTTCTTCCTATTCTAAAGAAGATATTCTGCATTTTCGGAACTTAGGAGAAAAAACCATCTTAGAATTGGAACAAATCTGTCAGGAGTACAATATTGAAATACGATCTATGCTATCTATCAGAGAATATTTTGATAAATACCGATTTCCCTCAAAAATTTACCCCATGTTGTTCCAAAACAACATATCATGCATAGATGATTTTAAACATATGACAACCAATGATTTATATCTTATATGCCAAAATGATTACAGTCTTACTATGCAGACCTATTTTATTTTGAAGGAAAACGGGATTGTATTTGACGACTGGCAGGATAAATTCATTTTTGAGGTTCTGCCGAAAAAAAATGCTGCCTTGTTATGGAAAAAGCATAAAATCTATATGCTTTCACAAATACCGGACTGTAATGAATATATATTGAAAGAAAGCCTTTCCTCTTCAAATTCATTTGCGGCGGCAATGAAAGAATTGTTATCAATCGAATAGATATGTAAATCATGATAGTAAAATGACCGGTCACTGATCTGTCTTTTTATTTCAGTAATTCATCATACGTTGTGTTCAATACATTTCTGATAGCTCTAAGCTGTGATGCCTGTATGTGCTGTATACCCCTTTCTATCTTTACCAATGCTTCTCTTGTCAATGGAACATTCTCTAACTGTATCAATGCTACCAATTCCGTCTGCCGCATACCCTTTTCTTTTCTGATGCGCCTGATGTTCTGCCCGATAAATATTTCATCCTGCTTTATTTTCTGCTCCATATCATCACCACACTTCTGAACCCGTTTCGGTTCTTTTTAGAGCATTGTATTCAATAGAGCTATCGAAAAGGGACTGATTTTAGTCCACTTTATGTAATTTTTATTGCAGAAAACGGTCAATAAGTAGTATTAACTTTATCTAAAATATTTCCGCTATGTCAAAGATTATCCTTTCTACCTTGACACATAAAACTGATATGCAATATCCATTTTCTGCTGAAAATTGTCCTTTTCTGCTAAATATATTGCTATTCTGCTTTTATTACGAGTAAAATGGAACGAATAAAGTAAAGGAGTGCAAATTTATGGATTTACATATAGATGAGTTGAAACTTTCCTACCATGCTAAGAATACCCTTCATGAACTGGGCTTTACTATGGTTTCCGATCTGAAAGGTCATGACTATGTTTCTTTGATACAAAAGTTCCCCCTAAAGCGCCATTGTGTCTATTCCATTATTCAGGAACTTAATGGTGCGGGATACCTATTGTCCCCGGACAATGCAGTGTCAATTTACGATGTACCTATGTCCAAAAGACTTTTCCATATTCTTGAGAGAAATTATTTCCTCTACTTATCCCAATTATCTCTATGCTCCAAAGAAGAACTTGCAGGTTTGCGCAATCTTGGAGCGCAAACAATGATTGAGTTGGAAGAAATATGTCAGGCACACCATATAGAGTTGCACTCTGTACACAGCATTAAGGAAAATTTGGCTCAATATCACCTGCCATTTACTTCAAGGCATTACGAAGCACTCTATAAGTACAATATTGCTTCTATTGATGATTTCAACAAAATAACCACGCACGATTTACATATCATATGCCAACAATACTACTACGACACCATGAAGGCATATTATATCTTAAAGGATAATGGAGTTGTCTTTCAGGCATGGGAAGATAAGTATCTGTTTGAACTTTTATCAGGAAAAATTGCTCAGATATTAAGCGGAAAATACCGGATTGATACTATTTCAAAGCTACGATCCTGCTCTGAAAAATATGTTGAGAGTATGTCTTCGGCAATATTGCCTAGTGTAAAAGCGGTACTCACTGATAAATGAAGTTCCTCGCAGCAGAACTGTGTGGAATTAGACCCTGAGAGATTAAAAAATTATAATAATATATCATTAACAGTCAATATTTATCTTAAAGAAAAAATCCCCTTAAAGTAATTTATAATATACTTCAAGAGGATCTGCTATCTATCATTATACTGATTGTCGATCTTTGCCGTTTCAAATTTTGTAAGCATACTTAATAACAAGACACCTTATAGAAAGTGACCTGTTTTTGCAAAAATGACCGTCCAAAAAAACTAGCAAAATAAAAATCCTCCTGAGTCCAACCTTAGTCCTGTCAGGAGGATTTCTTTACATGTTTTTATGCCTGTACATCAAATGCATTTTGCAAACTGTCAGAATTTACTGAACCACTATCAGTCAACGGAATGCCTCTTTTAGCATTTCCCCATGCTTCATTATAAATCATGCACATTTCAGTCTGTCGAGCTGCCTCTGCATTTGTTGTATACATCGTCCAGCCATTATTGGAATAAGTTGCCACCATTTCTCCATTCTTGTCATAAAATTCAATATAATCAGTTTGACCAGACGGCATTCTTTGGTACTTAACTTTTCCCTCAAGGATTGTTGCAAGTAAATCTATCGGTTTTAGTCCACTCTGCTTGTTTCTCGAAACTGCCTTTAGACCAGACGTAATAATACCTTTTCTGTCTGGTGACACCTCAGATGTATACTTTTTCATAAGCTTATTAAAACCTTCTGATTTATTTTGAAACTGTCCATTTTTAAAATCTTCATAAGCCTGCTCTGCTATTTGCTTTTTGTATTCTGCATTGCTAGTGTTACTTTTCTTTTTTGAAAACACATATTTATCATTAAAATCCGGTAAATGTATTCCACCTATGCTATTTGTTCCCGAAAACTTTCTCTGTTGCAATGAAATACTGTTCAAATTTACATTCATTGAAATCACCTCCTCAAATAGCAGCAGAACCACGTAGGATTAAAACTCATCATCCCAATATATTGTTATTGATGGTTGATATGATTTTGTTCCCAAATTTAAAGAACTCATATTTGTAGCGTTAAATGAAATTGTATATGTGCCATTTGCTGCTGACGCAAGAAATTTACTCGTTGTCAATGTTTTGTTTGCCTGTCCAGTCCATCCAATTTGTTCCGTTCTTCCATTTGAACTTGAAATTGTTAAAGAGTTACATACAACTGCTCCTGAATAAGACATTGTTCCTGTGTTTACGGTTAATTTTGTAATAATAGCATCTTCCGGCAATCCAGATACTCTAATAGAAACTGTATTAGAATCTCCTCTTTGTCCCGGATTAAGAACTATTGTCATTTTTGACGACGCCTTATATGTACGGTTTCCTGTTGCAGCAAACACTGTCATTGAAGTTGTTAGCATAAGTGTCATCACTATTACCATTGCCAAAAATCTTCTTACTACTTTTTTTGTTCTCATAAGAGCCTCCTTAATATTCATTTTTTTCAAGCAAAAATGCTTATTTTTACAATAGCAAATTTATATTGTATTAACAATATCCCTTGCAGAATGTGTCCCGTTTTTGCAGAAAATGACCATCCAAATAAAAAATCCCTTGAATCAAACCTTAATTCAATTCAAGAGGACTTTTCTCTATCGGCTTTTTCCGCTCTTTGCAGGCTCATTCTTTGTTGCATTATCCTTAATCATTGTTTTCTCTGCTTGCTGAAAATACAAATCTCAAAAAAATATTGCTTGAATATAAAAACATATATTCATCAGAAATCAATCTAATCATTTTTTGTAAACCCGTCAGGCACTCCTTTGTCAGATCAAACAGTACGGAGAATGATTAACAAATACACTCCTCTTGCTGCTATTGAACAGCATATTACACCTCATATGTTCCGCCGTACATTTGCAAGCTCACTGTTAGATGCAGATGTTGACATTCGATATATTCAGGAAATGCTTGGTCATAGTTCTATCAATACAACTCAGATTTACACTCATGTCACTATGGCAAAGCAAAAAAACATATTAACAACAAAACATCCACGAAATAAGTTTAATTTTTAACCTCTGGTCTACCTTAGCTGACTGATAATACATGATTATCAGTCAGTTATCTTTAAATCAAATTCTAATATCAAAAAATAACAATTGATGGAAATAAGTATCAGGTTAATCGTGGAATACGCAGAGCCTTTACGCTCCAATAGCTCCCTGTACTGCATAACCAGCTCCTTTGTTATCTCATTTCCATCCACATATTTCAAAAATTTTTTGACATATCTGGTATAGCTTTCAATCGTTGATTTCGATTTTTCTTTATCTGTCAGGTATCCCACAAATGCTGATAGGTGCTCATTCATTTTTATCTACTCCCCTCGCACAATTATATTATTACGCAATTACGTGTGTCATTTATTATAAAATGCCACATGTATATAACAATCTGCCGTAGCGATGACAATAGTGTAGAATCAATAAAATAGGGACGCAGGATATTCTCCCACGCCCCAATTACTATCTGGCTTTATCTTCTCTTACCTTCGATACTTTCTCTGCTGTCCCCACTTTCACATCAGCACCACCTCTAGCCTCAAATGCATCGGCATTATACTGATATTCATGTGCTTCAGCTACCATCGGAACATACACAATCTCTGCATTGACTCTCTCCGACTCTGCTTCTTCCCTGTCAGGTACATTCTGCTCCTCACTCTTCGTATTCTCCATACGCTTTTCCTTATCTATCTGCACATTCATTGCCAGATTATCCAGCTTATCAATCGAAGCGTCCAGATGAAGTTCCATTGATACAAGCACATTATTTACTGCTTTCATCGGTGCAAGCACTGCTTTAGTTATTGTATGCTTCTGTTCTTTCTGTGAATAATCTACCTCCAGTTTATCTGCAAAAGTACGAAATGCATTGGCTGCTGTCTGTCCTGCCTCACGAAGTCCTTTTCCAAGCAATGCAGTTTTGGCTATATCCTTATCCGTAGTTCTGATTGCTCCTCTTACATTCTCCCGAATATTCAGAAGTTTATTCTTTATTCCTAAGAACTCTGATACTCTGTATAATGCTTCTCTGCCTTTTACCTTAGCCTCATATACAATGCTTTTTGCAGTAGATTTCACCTGCACTTTCACCTGAAACACCTGTGATTTTATCTGTTTGCATCTGGTATTAAGTCGCTCCTGTGCCTCTGATAATGCCTTTTTTGCATTATTGACCAGCGTATCCTCCTGCATTTCCTTGATCTGCTTCTGCATATTGGTAAGTTCTTCCGTCATGGAATCAATCTTTTTCTCCAATCCATCCACATAGCTGCATATCTCAAATACATCATTTGCCTGCTCTTTCATGGCATTCTTCTTTAATAATTCAAGAAGTTCTCTTATGACCTCTTCATTGGTAAGTGTTTTTCCTGCTTCCATATCCAATCTGTTTCCTCCATTCTGTAAATGGGGCAGCCTTGGCCGCCCCTGTACTCTGATTACTGATTATCGAAATGGTGTTGCCTCTTTGTCGTTTTCTTTATCGGGATTGCCATGATGTTTCTCGGCACTCTCCCTCGCCTTTTCGTTGCTCTTATCCTTTGCCTTCTCATATTCTGAGATAATCTCATTATAGAGTTTTTCCCTGAAATCCTTTGTGACCGGATAGCAGACATCCTGATAGATTGGCTTGCCCTGCTCATCCACCTGCTTTGTCTTATAAGAAGGCATTGATACAAAGATTTTCTCTTTTCCCTGCACGATATTGATATTATTTACGATGAAACTGTTTTCAAAATAAATGCGTGCAAGTCCCTTGATGTTACTACCTTCCCTCTCATAAGGTGTCACAGTTACGGAAAACTCCGGCATTTCCTGTGTACGCTCCTGCTTCTGTGTCTCCTCTTTCTCCGGTTCCTTAATTCTTGCATAGGCATCAAGGATATTGGTATAGAGTTCCTCTCGAAACTCTGCTGTGATAGGATTGCACACATCCTTATAGATCACACCATTGCTTTCATCACGCTCATTGGAGCGGTATCTTGGCATTGATACAAAAAGCTCACCCTTATCCTTATTCTCAAGGATTGCGATATTGGTGATCTTAAATGAATCACCAAATACTACTGTTGCAAATCCTTTGATGTTGCTGCCCTCTTTTGCCCTTACTTCGTTTACCTTAATTGAATACTTCATATGCTATTCCTCGCTTTCTTTTTGTTCTTTGTTTTGCTCCGGTATGATAAGCTCACACCAAAGCTGTTCTATCTGTTCACAAGACAATCTGCCATTAAGCCAGTTGCCAAGTGTAACGACCATTCCGTCCTGCTCATAATAGAGCCACTCCTGTGTTTCAATGTCCCCCTCATGCACGATAGTCACATCAAAATCAGGCATAAATAATCCTTCCTCTGCATCCCATACACAGGCTATTCCCTGTCTGAGTGTCAGATTCAGGCTTTCGACATACACAGACCAGCCGCTTACGACTATCTGAAAGTCATCATCAATCTCTGCAATATCATCCTCGATGTCAATTAGCTCTTCCATTTCCGATACTGCCTCTTCTATCTCACCTAACCGGTATCTCTTATTCATCCATCACCGCCTCCTTATAAATGCACCTGACCACAAAACGCATGGTTCCTTTCTGGGAACAGGTAAAAAGAGTTAGTTCTTTTTCATCGCCCTGTGTCTTGATGCTGTTATCATACGGATTTACTACCTCTGTCTCTGTTACCTCATAGATATGCTTCAGCCCATTTTTGTCGGTTATCATTACTTCATCACCTATGGATATCTGACTTAGTGGTGTAAAAAATGTGCCATATCTGCTGCCATTGTGACCGCACAATACACAGTTGCCACTCTCCCCAATCCCTGCTGTTTCTTCTATATGACCGATCCCGGCATTAAGCACTTTACTTGTGGTTCCTTCCATTACCGGATACCGGATATCTATGCCCGGTATCTCAATGATACCGATAACACCGCCTTCTTTAAAAATGGCTTCATCCTCTTTACTAATGGAGGTTTGCTCTTCCTCCACATCTGTTTCTTCATCGTAATCATCCTCCAATGTCTGCTCAAATTCACTTATGAGCTGTTCTGTCTGTTTTTCTCCTGTTGCCCGCCAGAAAAAAGGGACTGCCATAATGGCAATCCCTGCTGTAATCAGTAGTCCTGCGACCACTTTTCTTATGCTCATATTATTCACTCTCCTATCGTGTTCTGCCCTCTCTGTCGGCTGGATAAGCACCTTTATCCTCTGCTACAATTGCTGCAGATTCCATCCTGTCATCTGCTTCTCTTTCTTTCTCCGGTCCGCTCAGGTCTGCATCCACAGCCTTTGCGTTCTCAAGGTCAAGCTGGGCATTCAGTTCACACTGCCTAGCCAGTTTTTCTTCCAGTTCCTTGCTGTACGCAAATGGCTTGTCATACTCAGTCTTTGATGCTTCAAGGTCATTCTGATACTGCTCAATCTTCTTTTCCAGGAAATCAATGTTCTCATGAAGTCCGTTGAACAGGTTTTCCAACTTCACCATACTGCCGACCGGACTTGTGGAAAGCTCTGCCTTGTACTCAGTCTTTCCACGAAGCACCATATAATTGATGCCAAGGAAGTTCTTTTCCACAAGCAGCTCAAATCCGTGGAATTTACCGATTGCAGTTGTCTCTCCGGTCTTGCATTTGCTGATTGCTTCAAGCATCATCGTTCCGCCATCCACACGCTCAGTGTAAGTTGCTTTGCCTATAGTAATGGCAAATTCCGGATTATCAATCAGCTCTTTATCCCTTGCCTTTACATCCTCACGGACATTGGCAAGCTTTTCAGTTGCTGTCTTAATCAGCTTTGGGTACTTAATCATAAAGTTATCCTGCAAGCCGTATCTCTGATTGTCATAGGATGCCTTCAAAAGCTTTAATCTCTGGACATCATTGTCAATCTCCATCTTCTCACGAATAAGCGGATTGCCTGTGGCAACCGCCTTAATCTCAGCATAGGAAAGTGTTGCCTCGTCGATGTCCTCACAGCTTCGGCTTACTGCCTTGCTTGTCATGACCTGACTGATGAATTGCTGCTTATTTTCGACGAGCGACCAGTTGTATGCATCAAAGGTTCCTTTGGTGACATATCTGTAGATTGCAACCTCTTCATTTTCGTTGCCCTGTCTGATGCCTCGTCCTTCCCTCTGTTCAATGGAACTTGGCTTCCAAGGGCAGTCCACATGATGCATTGCAACAAGGTGTGTCTGCACATTTACACCTGTTCCACACTTATCTGTTGAACCGATAAGAACTTTCTTTTTACCTGTCCTCATCTCCTTAAAAAGTGCATCCCTCTGTGCATCTGTCTTGGCATCATGGATAAAAGCTATCTCATCTGCCGGAATACCATACTGGATAAGAGTTTCCTTCAGATAATCATAGATGGTAAAGTCCTTATCCGGTCCCGGTGTACCGATGTCCGAAAAAATAAGCTGACAGCCTATATGACCGTTGGCATTTCCTTTCTCATATTCCTTCCAGACATTCTCCGCTACCTTATTGAGCTTTCCATCCGGATTATTTGGTGCATCCTTATCAATCAGCCTTGCATCCGTTCCAAGAAGTCTTGCCTCATGGGTAATCTTTAAGAAGTTATCTACACTTGGATCAACTCCACCGCCTCTGATACGCTCTGCCCTCACAACAAAATCTTCCATGACCTGCTTCACATACCAGTCAGGCTCCGACTCCACAATAATAGGCTTGCCGCCACGAAGAGCCGGCACATCAAGGTCAAGCATGTCTGCAGTCTGCACATCAGCTACTTCACGAAAGATATTCATAAGCTCCGGCAGATTCGTAAACTTATTAAATCTGCTCTTAAAACGGAAACCGCTTCCCTCTACAGTAAGCTCCAGTGCTGTTGTCACTTCACCAAAGTTCGCTGCCCATGAATCAAAGTGATAAATCCCCATCTCTTCAAGTGCCGCTTTCTGCAAGTAAAGCTGCATGACATACATCTCACACATGGTATTGGATATCGGTGTACCTGTTGCGAATACAATGCCCCTGCCATCGTTTATCTCTGATAGATACTGGCATTTAAGCTGCATATCTGTTGACTTCTTTGCTCCACTGCTGCTGATACCTGACACATTATTCATCTTGGAAAAAATCGCAAGGTTCTTAAAATTATGTGCCTCGTCTACCATGATAGAATCCACACCAAGCTCCTCAAAAGTAATAAGGTCATCCTTCCTGCTCTCATCTGTTAGTGATTTCAGCTGTTCCTCCAGTTTTTTCTTCTGGCTTTCCATCTGTTTTACAGTCCATCTCTCTCCGTTACGCTCCTTCATCTCATCAATCGCATAGCTGATTTCATCAATCTGCTCGTTAAGCATTCTTTCTTTTCTCTCTGCGGAGATTGGGATTTTCTCAAACTGCGAGTGCGACATGATGATACAGTCATAGTCACCTGTCGCAATCCTTGATACAAACTGCTTTCTGCGGCTCTTTTCAAAATCACGCTCCGTGGCAACCAGGATATTTGCTGACGGATAAAGCCTTAAAAACTCTGATGCAGTCTGCCCGATAAGTGGCTTTGGAACAACCATGATTGTCTTATTGGCAAGTCCGAGTCTCTTCTGCTCCATGCAGGCAGCCATCATCTCAAAGGATTTGCCGGCACCAACGCAGTGTGCCAGCAGGGTATTTCCTCCGAGAAGGATTCTTGCCACCGCATTTTTCTGGTGTGGCTTTAACTCAATCGCCGGATTCATTCCCGGAAACTGTAAATGACTTCCATCATACTCACGCAGACGGATGTTATTGAATGTCTCGTTGTAATATTCTACATACTTCTGTCTACGCTCCGGCTCTGAAAACAGCCACTCCTTGAACTTTTCCCTGATCATGTTCTGCTTTTCCCTTGCAAGCATTGTCTCATTCTTATTGACTTCATAATGATACCTGCCATCTCCGTCATCAATCCTGTCCCTTACTGTTACAGTTTTAAGATTCAGCGTATCCTCAAAAATAGAATAAGCATCCATGCGGCTTGTACCATAAGTCTTAGTAGCTGCCACTGAATGCTTATCCATGCTTTTATTCTCGATGAACCATTCCATGCTCATCTTATTTAAGTGTACCTGAATGCCTGTATTGTAAAACTGGCTTCTGACTGCCCTTGCCCGCCTTGGCGTATTGAGAAGTTCATAGATAAACTGCTCATAATCAAGCGGCTCAATCCATGTCGTACCAATCTTTACATCAATGTCTGATGCTTCAATCCATTCCGGCTGCACCTTTTCAAGTGCTGCCACATTGCCTGCAAATCTTTCTGCCTGTGGATTGTCTGTATCCGCTGCCATAGCCTTTGCTACACGAAGCTTGTCTCTCACATTTCCGGACAGATACTCGTCTGCTGTCTCCCAGCCGATGTCCGGATTGTTCTCGTTGTAACGGTCAGGATTTAGGAAAACCAGTCCGTCCAGCTCTTCCACAAGAACTGCTCTTCTAAGCTCTGCCAAAGCATCATCACTTAGCGTTATCTCATCCGCTGTCTGCCCGGACTTTTCTGCAAGCTTTTCCTTTGCATTAGTAATATCCGGCTCATAGATAGAAAGCATATAGGCAGGGTTTACATATCCAAATTCATTGACGGATACATTTAATGCTTCCACAGCAGTCTCAACCCTGTCTATGACAGTCTTTGCCTTAATCGTCTGCTTATAAAACATATCCGCTTTTTTCACCTCCCCGTCTTCATTTACTTCCTCAAGACTGCAAAGAAGCGGGTAATCGCTGTCATCCCTGAAAGCTATTCTGTTTGCTTTTGAAGTAATGGCTCCATACTGCTTTACAAAAGCATCATATTTTACATTAAGAAGTCTCTGTTTATCAGAAAGCTCCTCCTCGCTGCAGCCATCCATCTGGATATCAATCAGCTCTCTTGTTATCTGTCTGATTTCATCAAGGCTTCGGATTCGCTCCTCGGCAGTCTGTGATACCTCTTTTCTTACCATCTCGGAATTTTCCCTGTAATAGAGCTTTCCTTCAAAAAATGTGTAAGTGTAGTTTCTCACATCCGGATCAGCCGGGATAACTTCCTCCGTCTGCTCCGCCTCATCTGCCACTCTCTCAAAATCTGTCATCTGGGCTTTGATATTACCGATAGCCTTATTGAGAGTCTCATACATATTGAAGTTCTCATCATTATTCACACAGACTGTATATCTGCTGTCCTGTCCGTAAATCCTTGTGTCATATTCCATAGATCCAAGCATCATCTCCGGATGCTCTGCAAAATAAGAGTTGACTGCAATGCCATTCTCAGTTACACCAAGGTGTACCCAGTCCGGCTCAATATCAATCTTTCTCTCCCTCTTCTGCAAAAACAGGATATCTGCTGTCACTTCAGTTCCTGCATTATCCTTAAATGCAGTATTTGGAAGTCTGACTGCACCCACAAGCGCTGCTCTCTCTGCCAGATACTTTCTTATGGTAGGATTTGCCTTATCAAGCGTTCCCTTTGTGGTGATTACTGCAACCATGCCTCCCGGTCTTACCTGATCAAGTGCTTTTGCCAGAAAATAATCGTGTATACGGAAGTTATACTTGTTGTACTTCGGATCAAATACCTTGTAATCGCCAAACGGCACATTTCCGACAACCACATCAAAGAAGTTATCCGGATATGTGGTATTCTCAAATCCTGTGATACTGATATTGGCATTCTGATAAAGCTGCTTTGCAATTCTTCCTGAAATGCTGTCAAGCTCCACCCCATACAGCTTGCTTCTCTGCATTGGTGCCGGCATACTTCCAAAGAAGTTACCGATACCCATAGATGGCTCTAATACATTGCCGCCTCTGAAACCAAACTGGACAAGTGCCGAATTTATGCACATGGCAATCTCCGGTGAAGTGTAAAAGGCATTGTTTACTGTTGCCCTAGCTGCACCGTATTCCTCATCAGATAAAAGGTCTTTCAGCTCTGCATATTCTTTGCTCCAGCCTGCGTTTTCCTCATCAAATGCCTGTGACAGTCCGCCCCATCCGACAAACTTCGACAGAACTTTCTGCTCCTCCGGTGTGGCAAGGCGATTTTCTGCCTCAATCTGCTTTAAGGTGCAGATTGCATCAATATTCCACTGGTAGCGGGTTTTTGGACCGGCTTTTTCTGTTTCCCAGAGATTGTAATGGAAGTTGTGCTTTTTCTGATTGTCAGCAACTGCCAGTTCTGTTTCATCCTGTAACTGAGATTCTTCGGTTGATTCTCTTTGACTGTCATCTCGATGCAAATCATCAGATACATCAACTGACGCTGGTTCGACATTATCTGACACAATACGACCATTCTCGTCAATCTTGGTATTCCAGCCATTTGCAATCGCTCTTTCCCTGGTTTCAAGACGATTGGCTCTTACACTATCCTCGATATCAAAGAATCTCTTATAGACCGGATTCATCTTATCCCTGTCAGCTTTCTGCTTTGTCTCCTGATAATACTTTTTCTGGTCTTCTCCACAGTAAAATGGCTGTTTTACCATATAGGATAAAATCTCGTATAACTCACGCCAATCGAGTGCACCTTCCTTACGCACACCATTCCTGTTCTTATAGCTGATCTTCACATATCCGCTTCTGATTGAGTACTCCACAAGACCATACTTATTGTTGGAATATGCTTTTCTTTCTGCGTTATCTGTCCCTAATGCAATATCCCTGATAAGGTCAAGTTTATTGGGCATAAATGCAAAATCAGACTGCACCACATCCATAAGGAATGCCCTAAACGGAGTGTAGCAGCTGCAATCTGTCACAAGAATCTCTGCTGTATCACGCAGGTCTTCATCAAGCTCCTCAATACGCTTGGCATAATCAATCGGTGTAATATACTTAAGCTCTGATGGATCTTTTTCAGTTGTTTCAGCTTCTATCTCTGCACCATATTCTGCCTGTGTTACCATGCGGTCTTCATCAGCAGTTTCCTGTGGTGTCATGCCTTTTGCACTTACATAATCTCTGTTAGAAGCATAGCTCTCCGGCTCATCCGGTATTGCATAATCATCAATCTCTGATTCTGCCTCCTCCGGTTCCACTTCCCGGTATTCGGCATCAATGACCTCATCATCCTCACGGAGTCCGTCCATCGCAAGCTCATCAATACGAGGTGTCTCAGGCTGGTATTCCCCTGTAAGAATAAGGACACCAAGCTCTTTTTCGATATCTTTCCACGAAACATATCCTTCAACCTCTCCATCCTCATCTCGCCACTGAAAACGCAGTCCATTCCCATGAAATGTGTCATATCCGTGCAGTCCCAGTCCGTCAACCGGCCAGCCTGCACCTCCCTGACCATATTCTGCTTTGATACGCTTTGCCCTGGTTCCTGCATCAATCTCTGTTTCAAAAATCTTGCATACCCTGCCCTTACCACCGATAAAACCTGTACCTCTCATAAGCACCTGTTTGATATACTCACCTGGTACTGTGGCTGACTTCTTTGGATTCAGATAATTGTATTTACCTGCTAATGCAGCTTTTCTGTCCTGCTCGAACTGACGCATAAACTGATTATTGTTTTCATCCTCAGTATGAATGGTGCCAATGCTTGCCTGCCCGTTCTGGTCGAAAAAAAAGGAAGCCTGTGTATATTCGGCTTCCTTACTAACACCCAATGAATTGATTTCATCAAGTTCCCTATTCAGTTCTGTATCATCCGATTCTAGTGGAATCGCATCACTATCTGATGGAGTACCACTTCCTCTGCCTGCATCTTCGCCTGCTCTCTTATCTTCCACATCTCCATTGTCGATGACGGATCCTGTGGCTTGTGCTTCGCCAGATACTGCATCTCTAACTGGTCGTACAGCTGATTCGCTTCCTCCTCTACCGCTGACATCTTCTCGTACATCTTCCCGAATCTCATCAGCGTCTTGTATCTTGCCGGCTCGTTCTCCTTTAGATAGTTCATCGCCATCCTTCCGTATTTGCCCAGCTTCGTGAGATCCTCCGTCTCGTCCGGCATCTCTATCTGCGGATAAAGCAGTCCGTCCACTTCCTTGTAAGTCATTTCTTCTAACATATCCAATTCTCCTTTCGCTCTCGATTGCCTTTAAGTTACGACTAAATTCTCTAAGAACACTACAGGAGACATCGCATACAATGGAACCAAGACGGTAAATGATCTCTTCGTCTTTGATATTTACGATCTGACTAAAATCCTGTTCTTGCACAGATAAGTCAAATCCGCATCTCGTCCCTACAGCATACATGACACTTGCATATACAAGCTGCTCCATGTCCATTTCCTGCTGTAAGCCATTGCGTTTCTTACTTTCTTCCTTTATCACACTACCTGATAGCTGCATAAGCTCGGTCATTCGGTCTCCGAACTCTTCTTTTATTATAAGCCAAACATCTGTTCCTGTAAACTGTTTTAATATATTTTTTAGAGACTCCCTGTCGCTGTTATCGTACTGCTCAATCTGACCTTCTGACACAAGAAAATCCACATAATCTTTAAGATTTTCTCCCTCAAGGTCCCATGTCAACTTAACATTCTTCCCTCCGGTATCACTGATATCAAAGATATACCTCATGCGTGGATTCAGTGCCCTTGACGGGAAGATGGCGCAGCCTTTCGCACCACGCTTTACATATCTTCCCACCTTTTTCCAGGTATCATAATCTGCCATGAGTGTGCTTTTTTCCGGAGGTCTCTGAGCTGTTACCATAACGATATTGTCAAATTCATAGCAGTATAACTGACCCGCAACCTTTAACACATCCTTCCAGTTCTTTTCTGATCTGGTGATGTTACCAATTTCAGAATCGTATATCGCTTTGACCTTCATATCAACGCCCATACCTTTGTCCTCCTCTACTTAAACATCTCTGCAAACAATCCCTTAAATAGCTTTAACTCATCCTTATCCAGCTCGATTGCAAATTCATTGTCGATTGCCTGTTTTTCACATTTATCCTTTTTCTTTGCAATCTTACGCATCACACGAAGAAGCACATAGCATTCCTTGGACTTTGCAATGCTCTGTTTAAAGGTCAGCTCATCCTCATCGACTGACTTCTGTGTCTGATAGATAATCTCTTTTAACTTATCATTGATACCATCTACTTCCTCAATGGAAATAATAACGGATGCCTTAGAAGCACCCGATCTGTCCCACTCCTTATGAAGTTCCTTTACTAAAAACTCCATGTTCTTAATTACTGTTGTTGAATCACTTTTCATCTTGCTTTTCCTCCGTTTTCTTTTAATGAAGAAGGGAGCTGACCTTCGCTGATAGGCGCAAAATCAACTCCCTTCATGTCCTCTGCTCCAAGGACTATCTGCTCTGCATAATACATATCCATTGCCTTATTGATGGCATCGTCAAGCGACTCTGCCTTTACTTTCTGTACTCGTGAAAGCACTTCTTTTATCTCAACATCAAATTCCTGTTCCATATGATATCGCCTCCTGTAAAAATCTCATCACCGGCACTTTTCTTCCTTTACCTGTCTTTCCTTAAAGCCCTCATCGTACTTTCCATCTTCCAGCCTGTCGTAAAAACAGTCCTCTTCAATCGTTCCGAAATCCTCATACATCTGGTGAAGGAAGTCATTCTGCAGCTTCTTTGGCACATCATCATCCTTTGACATATCCTGATAAAAATAGAACTTCTGCTTTAGCTTTGCCCTGTAATCATAGATATCCTCTATCTTTCCCGGTGTGCCATACTCCCTCTTGTATGCCTTGAAATTCGTGGTTGAGAGTGTGGAACCGAGATAAATGCCATGCTCCCACGATACTCCCATTGTGGTATTGTCCTTTGTAGGCTTCTCATCCTTCGGATAACGCTTATACTCTGTCGCACCAAGAGCGATTGTAAGAGAACCTGACTTCATATCCATCACCACAAGATTTCTTGGTGATAATGCTTCAAGCACCATGTAATCATGGTCATTGAAGTTATGGAATGTCTGTCCCCTTTCAAATGAGCGGTTCTCCATTTCATAATGCAGGTTAAAATCATCCACCCAGCCCTTATCGGTCATTCCAATCTCCTTAAGCTTTGCAACACATTCTGAAGAACTGGCTTCTTTATCAAACCGAAATTCTTTGGAATCGTTATAAAGTCCCTGAAGAAAATGTCCCAGCTGAATATCATCCAGACAGAATCTCGCAGATACAGTTACATTTGCTGCCCTGTAATACTCTGCGAAGTTATCTGCTTCACCAAGTGTTCTTCCAAGCTGCAACAAATTGTCTGCAAGCTCTGACATGTCATCAACTGCTATAAAACTCTTATAATCATCCAGAGTCATCAGCATATTTGTCTCTGTTCCCCTGTCGTTTTCTGTTACCAGTATCATATCTTTTAAATCCATTCTTACCTCCAGTCTCAGAGAGGGACTATGCCCTCTCTGCAAATTTCCTGTTATGGTCTTCCTATCACAACAATCTTTCCTGTGCTTGCCACATCCCTGTAGACCACACCAAGACTTTCATTAAGTGCCTCTACCACCTTGCCATTTCCGACATATACTGCCACATGGCTGATGTTCTTATATCTTCCGTTGCTAGTAAAACTGTAGAAGATAAGGTCTCCCGGCTGTAACTCATCAAAGGAGACAGTCTTTCTGGCTTCATCAAGTCCCTGTGCCTCCGCTGCTGCTGTGGTTGCTCCGCCGTAACTAATATCCACGCCTGCATCTTTCCATGAATAATAGGCTAAGGAACTGCAGTCATAATAGTTACCGCTGTCTCTTAAATCCTGACTATAAGGGAAGCCAACTCTGTGAAGTGCATAAGAGCAGACTGTTTTCTGCCTGCTGTCTGTAATTTCGTTTAGGATGGCATTGATTTCATCCTCAGTCATGGAGCTTACTCCCGGACTTCCGCCTCCGCCGCCACTTCCGCTTCCGGCATATCCAAGCTGTCCCATAAACTCCGGACTCATGATCTGCTCAAGCATTTCCACATGATCAGAGTTAAACCCATAGACCGAAATCATATCCCTGTACGATTTCAGCGTTACATTCACATACAGAACAGACTTCGTGACAGTAGTCACATTGCCGTCTGCATCCGTTTCTTCCACATCCTTTGTTCCGGTGCTTGTGGTGTATGAACACATATCATTTACAACTGCCTGCAGCCAGCCTTTAGAAGTATCATTCATGACTGTTGCAGTATCTCCGACACCATGCTTGACCATATAGACTGCCATGATGTCATAGTAATTACTTGGGTTTTCTTCCATACCTTCATAGTCCACATATACAAGCTCTCCAAGATCATATCCGGTATGCTCATTCACTTTCGTATTCACATCCCGGTTAAACTCCTGCACATAGGCACTCGTTACTGTCTGCACGGTATCTCCTGATTCAAGTGGTGGCAGGAATAAAGCAAATGGTGAATTGTAAAGGATTGCTATCACCGCTATAACCGGAACCGCAATCATGGCAACTACAAGAACAAGTAATAAAAGCACCAATCCGATAATCGGTGCAGCTGCCTTTACCCAGGTAATCGCTTTTCGCACAATCAGATCCTTTACCAGTTTTGCCACGCTGTCTGTCTGATTCTCCTGTGCTTTCATCTTATCCAGAAAGAATTTTATCTTCCTGCTCCGGTTGGTCATCTTTTCATCCTTGACCTCTATGGACACACCTGCAGCATATCCGGCTGCCATGCCGATTGCCGTGCCAACTCCCGGTGCAACCGCTGTTCCTGCCGCTGTAGCAGCTGCCTTTGTCGCAGTTTTTGTTGCAACCTTGGCAGTAGTCTTTGCTGTTTCTTTTGCCGTCTCTTTAGCTACCGTCTTGGCTGTATCTTTGGCAGCTTTCTTTGCTGTCTTTTTTGCCAGCTTCTTTCCTGCCTCTACCTTCTTGATACGCTTCTTTGCCTCGGCTGCCGCCTTTTTCCTGAAAAGTGCTGCCCCCTTGGAAGCAGTTCCGGTAACAGGTTGGCTTGCTTCATATGCAAGATATGCTGCCTGCGATACCTCATGCCCGCCTTCCACCTGTTCTGTTACTGCCCCAGCTGCAAGTGCTCCTGTTCTTCCTGCAATGTGAAGATTGGTGTTCTTGGTCTTGATGGAAGTTCCTGACTCTCTGATGTTACGCTTAAACCTAGAAAGACCTTTATCCTTAGCCTCCGATTGATGAATGGTACTCTTTCTATAAGTACGCTTTCCACCAGCACTTTTCTGAAGCATTAATTTTGCAGATGCTTTTTTATCCATTTCATTGGCTTTAGCATCATGCACTTTCGGACCTCTCTCTACTGTATAGATGTTGCTGCCTTTAATCTTGGCACCCTTTGGCTCGTGGGCATGAATCTTGGCTTTCTCCTTGGTGTGAATGACCATTGGTTTGTCATCCACTTTCTTTATCTTCATTGTTCTCACCTTCTTTCTACATCCATTACCCAAAAATGGGTAAAAAAATAGCCATCACAGAGATTTGCACCTCTATAATGGCTACCGTCAGCATCGTTATTTAATTGTTTGCTTCTTCTGTTTCAATTTCTAAACGTTGAAGTATATCTGAAATAATTCCAACATCTTCTATCCGGCTTATTCCAAAACACTTTTTTCCTGCATCTTTAATCGATGCCCCAATATGATATGCTGTTTCTTCATCTATAATAAAAAATCTGTCGTGAAAAACTCCCGTATAATTCACAGTTAATGTTGGATACTGACTGTTAAAATTTGCAATATCTTGACTTGCCAAACGTGTTCTGCGAACAGTATAAATTATTACATCTACACCATCTTTCTTTTTAGCAAGAATATTCAATGTCCCAACGTCTATATAATTGTCTATTAAAACTATTGATTTTTCTGCTTTTCCCACAAGACTTACCAGAAGACTGAATGCATCATATATCTGTCCATCAAAAAATATCTTCTGACCTACCTCTTCGTGTTCCGAAATATAAGCAAAAATCTGATCAAATTTCTCATTAGACTCCTTTTGATACTCTAATTGCTTTAGTTCTAAGCTATTTAGCTTATCAAACATCAAAGCATTTTCAGCCAAAAATCGTCGCATTTTTACGAAAGCATTCATAATATTTACACTTACCTGAATAGCTTCGTCACTTCTTAATACTGCTGATAGCATTGCTATTCCCTGTTCTGTAAAGACATATGGCAAATACCTACGTCCACCTTTTGAAGATGTATTTTCTGTGTTTGAGGTCGCAATTTGCGACCTCAAATCAGCATATTCATCCTCGGTCAGTTGGAAACAAAAACTTTCTGGAAAACGTTTCGCATTTCTTTTAACGCTTTCATTCAATCTTTTTGTTTCAACATTATAAAGTAGTGCCAAGTCGCTATCTATCATAACCTGCTGTCCACGTACATAATGAATCAGATTCTCAATTCTTTCTTCTGTGCTATCAACCATTACAGGTACATTTATATTATCAGACAAATCAACATCTCCTATGTTTTTTATTTGAGGTCGCAAATTGCGACCTCAAATAAATTGTACCTTCCCTGTACAACATAGTCAATCAGTTTCGCCCTCAATCGACAACTATTTTATTCTGCATTTCACGTTTCTTCTGTTCCGCAATCTTCTCATGAATGTTGGTATTGTACAGCTTGTACAAATCCGTATCCTTACTGATCTGATTATCAAACGGAATTACCACAGAACCACACTTGATAAGTCCCATTCCCGATGCGGTATTGGTTACGAATCGAAGCTGTGCCTCTGATACTCCGATAACCTCTGCCATCTTGGAACTATCCGTATTAGCCTGCTTTAAAAGTGCTACAAACTCTGAGTTTGCAAGCATTGTGGTTGCTGTGTAATTCTGCAACAGATCGACAACATTCTGCGTGATACCGGTACAAAGACCCCCCTGCTTTCTTACTTTCTTCCAAAGCTGCTGCAGATATTTTGCAGAATACTCGGAATTAAGTAAGACGTGGAACTCATCAATATAGAGCCATGTTGCCTTGCCTCTCTTACCATTCTCAACAATCCTGTTCTGAATGGATTCCATCATAACAAGCATTGTGATAGGACTAAGTTCTGTACCCAAGTCCCTGATGCCATATACTGTAAATCTGTTATCCACATCCACATTTGTCTGGTGATTGAAGATGTTAAGTGAACCATTTACGAAAAGCTCTAGTGACAATGCAATGTCCTTTGCCTCGTCCTCCGGCTGCGCCATAAGGATATCGTAGAAATCACTCATTACAGGGATATACTTCTCTTTGCTTCTTGCAATGTCGATATACAGTTTTCTCACACAGCGGTCGATGATTGACTTCTGTCTTGAATTTAAGCTATCACCGATGCACTGCTCACAAAGACCAAGCATGAACTCGCCCTTTTCTCTTACCATTCCCTTGGAATCATTCGGATCAAGGCTCCATACATCCATCTCCAGCGGATTCACATAGTTATCCGTGTAGGTGGACATATTTACCACTGTTCCACCATAAGTCTCAGCAATATCAAAGTATTCGTTCATTGGATCTATGACGATTATTTCATCATCTCCCGACAAGAATACGCTGCCCATTTCCATCTTGCAGAAGAAGGATTTACCGGAACCCGGCACACCAAATACAAAGCCATTTCCATTAATGAGCTTCTTTCTGTTGCCGATATTCACATTCTTGCTGATCTGGTTGATGCCATAATAGTTGCCGGTGCTGTCATTAAGCTCCTGCACATTAAATGGCATAAGCACCGCAAGTGACTGGGTAAGAAGTGCACGCATTGTCTCCACCTGTCTTACACCAATCGGAAGTGCTGTGTTGAGTGCTTCCCTCTGCTTTAAATAGTGTGTATCAATCGTGCAGCTGTTACGCTTTCCGATAGTCTCCACAGTCTCACATACACTCTCAAGCTCCTTCTTGCTTTCTGCCATAAGAATAATGGTTACTCCCACAAAGAAAAGGCACTGGTCATTCTCACGGACATCATCCATGATTTCCTCAATCTCCTTTTTCTCCGTTCTCTTGGCATATGAGATTTCCGTAGAAAAATCGTTATTCTTATTACGGACTCTCTGCTGCTTAATGATATCCGACTCAATACCAAGGTATTTCTTCTGAAGCACCTTTGTTGTCAGATCCTTGGGAACAGGCACCACATCAATGCTCGTGATGGAATGAACCGGAAGGGAAGTAATCTCATTGATGAATCTGTCTGACAAACTGCTCGGATACTTTTTGATAAAAAGTGCCTTGCAGAATTTACTCTCATCCTCAAAATGGTCCGGGAAATATTTCACCATCCCATTGCACAGATCATTTCTAAAATCTGCCCCGACCTTCTTTGCCTGTTTGATATCAAAATCAAAACTGCCCTCATCTCCAAGATGATAATAGTCATAGAGCACTTTCATTCTCTCATTGCCATTAAGCGGCACGATCTCTGCCCCAAGCTCAATGAAAGCCTTGTGTATCGTTGCCTCAAGGGTTGCAAACTGTGCCTTCGCCTCCTCGAAGTTTTTTCTCTCAATTGTAATTGTCAGGTATCTTTCCTGCTCAATCCCCTGTCTGCCCTCAATAATCTTCTCTTCAATGATGTCATTGTAGATTCTTCTGTAATTATTGAAGCCATCATATTTCTCAGCAATCAGAACCTTATCACGGAGGTCATCCATGTTTTTGTTCTTATTGTTGATCGTAATCTTATAATTACAGTCCAGCGAATTTAAGAACTTGCAGTATCTCTCGAAAATACCGATCTGCTCATCCTCGGTTGCTGTCGTGTAATTGATGTCCTGAAAGCGGTAGCATTTGGAATACTTATTTTTGCTTACTTCAAAAATGCCGTTTTCAGCCACCGCCATAATCTCTATGGTTTCATGAATGGATTTAGGTGTCTTATACAAAGGCTCGCTCGCCTTCTTTAATAACTTAAATCCGTCTGTAAATAAACCCATGTCTCTAACCTCGCTTTCTTATAATGAAAGCCCGCCGGGAACTTCACCCTGCGGGCTGTGTTCCCGACCTTGCGGTCAGATACTTTTTATCTAACGCATCGCCTTATATGCTGCAATACCAGCTGTTATCGCAACAATGACTGCGACAAGTCCAAGCAGCACGTTTCTCGTCTTTTTCTTCATCGCTTCAAACTCCTCCTGCTTCTTTACAGCCGAATCAGCTGTTACAGTCTCCGGTTCAGCCTTTCTGCCTTTCTTCTTTACCTGTTCATTCTGTTCTGCTTCTAACTGCTTTATTGCAGGCTCTCCCTCTGTTGATACATAGGTAAGTGCCCTGTTTCCAAACATAAAATGCAGTTTCTTTCCCATATACTCGTAGAAATTCATCCCATTAAAGGAATAGAAACCACCAAGTGCAATCGGTGCCACACAAGGAATTGCCACATAAGCAGAACCCGTAAGACCGATATACTTGTAAAGAAGAAGGACGATACTTCCACCGACCACTACGCTTGCAATGGAAAATATAAGCTGCCTTGCAGTAAGTCCCATCGCAACCGATTCCTGATAGCGGTCAATATCCTTGTTTACTTCGATTACCATTGTCCCTGCCTCCTATCTTGATAAATCCTTTTTCTCTGGCTTTCTTGTCATTCCAATATTCGCCTCATACTTATCCATTCCATCCGGACACAGTTCCCTAAGCTTATCTACATTGAACAGATAAAGAGGATATTCACAGAACCCGCTCCTTTGCGTGAATCCTGTAAACTCTCCAAGGTCGTTATCTGTAATAAACTTTTCAATATCCGGCATGTCATTCACATTCAGATATCCGCAGTAATTTGGTGCTGCAACCGACAAATTCACAGTCACATCCCCAAAAGGCTCCTCATATCCATCTTCATTACACATAAGACCAATAAACATTGCCCTGTTATTCATATACTGCTGGATATCAAATGTCACCTGCGTTTCTCCGGTTATACTTGAATTATAAGTAACCTGTTTCTTTTCATTATCCATTTCTGCCTCCTTCTATAATCCAAATGCCTTGCTTGTAAGTGTCTGTGCACCCTTCACGCTTCCGACAGTCATTGCAATCGTAAATGTCATTTCACACAGATATATAAGTGTCTGTGCCCAGTCAGCGTAACTTCCTGTAAATGCCGGAAGTCCTGCATTGATAAATGCATTACATACCACAATTGCAAGTGCCATCGTTACTGCCTCGAATACACACGAAAGAAAATATTTGCAGTAGGTAGCCATTGTATGACTGACCATTCTGTTTCCTGCCATTGTGGAGCATGCAATCGCACCAAGCGGCACAATAATCAGTATCTTTAAGAACCTGAAATACACTGTGTAAATGATAAAGAATCCACAGATAATAATGATGATTGCAAGCAAAGCTGTAAGTATCAGCATTACCAGACTCTCACCAAATCCGAGTCCCTTAATGATGTCTGCCTGTGTACTGTCAATGGCAAGCTGCGTCGTTGTCCCGGCAGATATAAGTCCCACCAGATTTCCTATGGAAGTAAAAAACGCTTTCATAATCGTGACATTATTTGCAACAAACCATTCTGCAAGTCCCAGTCGGATAAGCATACGAAATATAGACTCAAACCTCATCTCATCTTTTACATCTATGCTTTCCGAGCAGAAACCGATAACAAAGAACAGCACAACGAGGGATGAACCGACCGCTACAAAGACCGGCTCTATCCCCTCAATGACTGCCCAGGGACCTCCGCCCTTGAAACTGACCGGTGACTGTCCAAGCATTGCAAAGACCAGGGATATCTGATTGTTCCAAAACCCAAACACTGCCTCAAGAAGTGCAAGGATCTTGTCTCCAAGCTTAAAAATATCCATACTTGTTATTCACCTCTTTCCTTTTACTAAAAGGGGAACTTTTTCCCCCATCTTAGAAGCCTAAGAATGTCAGTACTGTTGAAATACCAGCCATCATGACACCTGCCACAATTCCTTTCAGAGCGGAGTTCATGGTAGATGAATCCTGCTGCTGATATGCTTGTGCGAACTCCATGACATTCTTTGCAAGAATGATGACACCGACCGCACCAATGACTGCAATGATAAGTGTCTTTAAGTTCTCAAGCGGCTGTGTTACTGCGGAAGTACCTGTACCTGCTGCAAAACAAGTAGTGCTCATAAGCATTACTCCCATAAGTGCTCCGGATAATGCCGGAACGAATCTCTTCTTAAAGTGAATGAATCTGCTCTTCATGCCTTTCTCCTCCATCTGATTGTTGTTAGTTGTAATAATCTGTTCTTTTCTCATGTTGTCTCTCTCCTTTTTGTTAAAAAAATAAGCCAGCAGGGATAATCCCTAACTGGCTGTTAAAAGTTACTCTATATGATCAGGCAATGCCTGTTGTAATGATTAAATCGGGCTTTCCCCGATGTGCTATGCTTCAACCACCTCCTTTTCAAGGTACAAAAAAAGCACCTTAACCATATTGGCTAAAGTGCTTGTATATTAATTATCTTTTCTCTCTTTTGTTCTATTCCATTCAATTTTAAGATATATCCTCATTGCATTAGTTAACATATCCACATCACTAAATAATTTATTATTCTGTTCAGCAACACACTGACATTTTGCAAGATTGCCATTTATAAAAGAGCTACACTCATTTTCTTGTTGTTGATTTGAATAATGCTCATTATATATATTGCAATTCTCATATTCACTTCCCGATTTACGGCATGACTTACATAGTGAATCCAAATCATTACATGTTTTCATTGTCTTGATATTGATAAAATAACTACAACATCCTATATATATATCTTCTATCAACTTGACTATATGCTGATTTTTAGAAATATTATCACCCTTATTTAATAAATCAACTTTATCATTTTCCACTTTATCTGGTCCAAAATAAAGAATTAATAAATTACTCTTTTCCCTTACAGACATTAAATTCATTTTTACCAAATCAACATCATTTTCGTCAGAATAAATATAATTATTTATTGCTGTGAGTAAATCAGAAGTTTCTCGTCTTACATTTTGTATCCACTCAACTCTTGCTGACCATACAACACTTGCATCTATTTGAGTTTCATTTCTCTTATTTTCAGCATCTTGCTCAAACATAGCTATTTCACTATTTGTTCTATTATTCACTTCATCTCTTTGTGCCGCTCCTTTTTTTGAATCTTTTGCATTATACAATGCAATTCCTGCCGATACTAACGATGCTACTGCTGCAATTACTGCTGCAATTATTGTTGCGTTTCCACCATCCATTGATTTAATTCTCCTTTTATTGTATAGACACAGTATACCATATTCCCTACGCCTATGCGATAACATTTACTACTTCTTTCTGTAAAAACTCATCTTCTCCACAGTAACCTCCGGATAGAAATAAGTAAGAATCGTTGCTTTGGAGACGCCTGCAGCAAGTGCTTTCTTCACCTCTTCTTTCTGCTCCGGTGTATATGACCAGTGCAGCATTCTGTTTGTGATGGTATCCTCCCACTTAGGCTTTTCCCTCTCAGGATTCCTTACAGGCTTACCACCAGCACTTCCATTAGATGCATTGGCACTTTCTGCAGCATCTGACTTCTGTGATTCATCAACATACTCAAGCTCATTTGCCTGCTCCCTGTCTATCTTTGCTTTCTGCTCTGCTTCATCCTGCATGGAGAATCTTCTGCTTAATTCCGCATCGCCAAGCATCATAAACTGCTCATAGGTTAGAGAATCTATATACACATTCTCGCCCTTATCCTTCAGTTTTTCATAATACTTAACTGCCTTGTCTGAAAGAATCTCAAATGGCGGACCGATAAGATTATTTGCTCCTCTTATCTCGTGAACATAAGGCTCTCCCTTGCCATCTGCTGTCTGGTTAAACATCGGATGATTAAATGGAATAAACTTGTTGTCCATGATAGGATCAAATCCACGGATAAAAATAATACATTTCTTATTATCCAGCTTTCTGACTTCATCGGGTGTAAACAGTTCCCTGCCTAAAACATCATAATTTCTTGACGAGCTTCCCTGCCTCCCCTTTGTCTCTCCGCTTGATTTTTTATCAATCGTGCCTTTTCCAAGCAGTTCCGAGACATACTTGTGCGTACTCTGCTCATTGCCTCCAAGATAGATGAAAGTATCGCAGTTGCCTGGAATGGTTTCCCAAGTATCCTTGAAAAGTGCCTTTAACTGGGCAAAGTTCTGTATGATGATAATACTGGAAATTTCCCTGCTTCGCATTGTAGAAAGCAGCGAACAAAAATCATCTGGCAATGCAACATTCGCAAATTCATCTAACATAAATGTCACATGAATCGGGAGTCTGCCACCGCAGTTAAAATCCGCCTGATAGTACAATTCCTGGAATATCTGAGTATAGAGCATTCCGATAATAAAATTATAGGACTTGTCACTATCGGGGATTACACAAAAGAGTGCTGTCTTCGTCTCTCCATCACCATTGACTCCAATACCTATATCAGATAGATTCAGCTCATCCTTAGAAAGAAGTCGTAAAACCTGCTTATTCTCAAGAAATGCAAGTCTTGAGTTTGCACTGATAATAATGGAACGTACTGTATCTCCTGCACCTCTCATACACTTGTTGTACTGTTTTACTGCCGGATGATTAGCTCCAAGTGGAGAACTCTCCTCTAAGAACTTCATTCGCACATCCAGTTTCGATGCCTTTCCCTGCTCTGTCACTTCTGCTTCTCCAAGAAGCTTCAGTACTGTCTCAAAGTTTCTCTTTGCTGGCTGTACTTCAAGCCATACATAATAAAAGATTGACTGTAAAAATAATCCTTCTGCTTTCTCCCAGAATGGATCACTTGGAGTGGAACCCTTTGGTGTGGTATTACTGATAAGATTGGTAATCAGCTTTACCACGTCCGTTTCCTCTCTGATATAGGAAAACGGATTGTAACAGTCTGACTTATCCATCTCAAGCAGATTGATGACCTTCACATTGTATCCGTTATTCTTTAACATCTGCCCGCAGCTTCTAAGAATCTCACCTTTTGGATCAGTACAGATAAATGAACAGTTATGTGGCATCTGCATCAGATTCGGCTTTACCTCATAAAATGTCTTACCGGCACCGGAACCACCGCAGATAAGAATATTTCCATTGAGCTTCAGCCTTCTGAAATCAAGTGACATCTTCACATTCTGGCTTAGTATTCGATTGAAATTCTCGTCCTTATCCGCCAGTATCTTATTAACCTGCTTTGGATTTTCAAATCTCGCTGTACCAAACTCCTTGCCGGGCATATAGTTTCTCTGGCTGGTGTAATACATAACAATAGCCATCGCATAGATTCCTAATGCAATGGCTACCGCTTTTATAGTATTCGTATTGTAATAGTTTGCAAAGGGAGCAGCACATACTTCATTGAATCTGTTCATAAATTCATTAAATGCCACTCCCTCCGACCACGCACCATTTATCAGATAACCAAGGTACCCGGCTAACACTGCACCCACAAGGATGAATATCAGTGACGGCTTTTTCTTTGTTGTCTGCATAGGCTGCTACCTCGCTTTCTTTGTGGTAACAGTTTTCTTCTGTGTGGTCTTTTTCTGCTGCTTCTGCACTTTCTCGTAACGCTCCCTGACAGATGACTCCACCTTGTCGTAGTGAGTATAAAGCTCGGTTCCTTTCTGGGTTGTCACCACACGATTCTGCTCATCGTAGAGCTTATAATCCTTGGTGGAATCAAGGAAGGTAAGCATTGTCTTTCCACCATGAATCTCCATGATGTTTTCCTTACGGAGCCATACATATCTTGCCTCTTCTCCCCATGTGCCGGGAACTCTGGTCTTAACAGCATGGTCATTTTCTTCGATAATCAGCTTCTTGCTGATTGTCACATCTGACAGGTTCGCATTTTTTGATGCTGCAACTGCCCTCATTCTCTCAGCAAGGTCCTGATAGCCTCTGACACGGTTGATAAATGCATCCTTGTCCATCATGACTGTATGGGTGCCATCCTCATTTTTCTTTCCAAGCACACCGATTGTCTCAAGCTGTTTGATAACACTTTCAGCCTGCTCACCATTGATACTGAAATTCTCCTTGACCTGATCCACACTGATAGCTTTCTTTTCCATTGCAAACATTCCGACCTTTTCGATCAGTCCGTCAATAGCGGTATTAACCCTATCCCCTTCTATCGTGTGGCTTTTCTCGTTTCCCTGCTGTTTCTTCAAAAAATCCATCAGCTTGCCAAGGGATTTTTCATCTCCATTCTTCAGATAATCGTCAAATGTGGCAATCTTACCAAACTTGAGCTTCTGTATCATCATATTCACACGGGGAACTGCCTCTGTATGAAAGATTACCTCACTCAGTCCATCTTTCCTGTTACAGTCTGGAAGTACCGAATACAGGATTCCATACTTCTTTGCCATCTTTTCAACCTTTTTCATATCTTCGGTATTAAACTGCAACACCTGTAAATCGCCACCTTTTAAGATCAGCTTTCTCATGGATGTCTTGCCAAGTGACTTTTCATAATCAAGCATCCCTTTTAAGAAATCTATTGCCTTCTGCATGGCAGCAATGCCGCCGCTTCCTACCTTCATGGCAATCTCAATGCCATCATAAGCTACACGGATGATCTGCACCGCTTCCTGAATCTCTTCTGCCATTATCGCACCTCCACTTTCTCTCTGACTGTTGTTTTAAGCGTTTCTGTCTCTGTAGTACGGATTTCCTCGGCTGATACATCAATACCATAAGCAGTCAAAATATCTGCCAGATGATTGATTGCTTTCTCCTCCTCGATACGATACATTTCAAGTGCCACAAGCAGGTTTTCCACCTGTTCCACCCATGCAGGCTTCATATCATATTTAGACCTGTATGTGACCATAATCTCGTCCGACTCAGCCTTATCCGCTGAATGTGCCAAAGCTTCAATAAGAGAAATCGTGTCTTCCTTGCTGCCACTTCTGAATGCGAACTGGACAACAAAGTTTTTCTCTTCCTCTGTAAACTGATGCTCCACACCATTCATCTCTGTTACTGCTTCATTTACTACTGCTAAATTCATAAGTTCCTCCTAATCTGCCATGCTGTTTTCAAGCACAGCAATCTCAATGATCTCCTTCATCTTTTCCGCTGAAATGTTGTTGTTTATGAGCTCTACAAGCTGTGACTCAGTAAGTCCCTTTTCTATTGCACTCTTAATCTGCACAAGCTGCGCCGGAACAAGGTCTCCCGATGCAACCAGCTTTACAATGTCTGCTCTTGACTTTTTCTTAAATGACAGTCTTGCAAAAAGACTTGCCACTCCGCTGTTGCTGCTCTTTCTCACACTTCTCTCAATCGGAAGTCTCTGCACCACATTTCCAGTACCATCAACTACCGGAATCTGATAATAGACCGGAATCCCGTTTGCCACAGCCTGCATATTCTGCGGAACTGCAACTGTATCAACCATCTTTTTTTCTGCCTGTGGTACGGACTGGCTTTCCTGCGGCTCTGCCTTACTTTCTGCCTCTTTCTTATTCTCTGTGGCAACACTTATGATCTTATCTTCCAATGACTCTATTCTGTCTCCCATACGCTTTATCTCCTTATCCTTTTTCTCAATATCATCCCTGAGTCTTGCAATCGTACTGCTTGCCTTATTCAGTTCATTCTGCTGACTGTTGATAAGAGCATCCTTATCCTGGTTCTCCTTGACCAGACGCTCCCTGACTTCCTCATCATCTTTGGAAGTTTCTATTTCAGAAAGCTTCTTATTCAGGGCATCATACCTTTCATTCTGGTGATTGATTTTTTCGACCACTTCATCCATCTGGGCTACAAGACTTTTCACATACTCTAAATCCTGTGGCACCTGCTCTTTAGCTTTATTAAGCTTATCTAATACGACATCAAACATCCTGCGCATGTTTACTGCTGTATCATCTTTTTGGACTACCTCTCTGATTGCATCAATCGGCACACCTTTTTCATAGTAATCCAATGCTGTCTGCATCTTAGGTGCTGCCATCCTGCTATCTTTCAGCAGCGTTAACAACTCTTCTGATACACCCTTATGCAGACATTTTGATAACACCTTCATCTGCTCAATGTCATAACTTTTGTTAAGATACAGACCGATTTCATCATCAGTCAGTCCATATTCATAATCGCTTTTGACAAGAGCAATAACCTCACTGTCCATATGCTTATTACGAAGAATCTGTATCTTTCTCTCAATCGCCATTTCACTTAATGGCTCTCTTTTTTCTTCCATATATGCCTCCTAACCACTAAAAAAACAGCCTAACGTATCGGCTGTTCTTTTCTGTCTCTTATTGTTTCTTTGTCATACTGCTTCTCTTCTGCCGAAGCTGATACAGTAAGTTCCTTCCATATTGATCTTCCAAGGCTAAGTTCCTTTGATACCGCCCGTTCTGCCTTACAGTCCTGTGCATACTTGCTCTCATATTTCTTTCTAAGACTCTCGACCTCTTCCACACTGTATCCCTGTGCTAAAAGTTCAGTGTTAAGCCTTTCCCATGCATTGTGCTCATCTTCAAAGAAGGTATCCCCACTCTGATAACACGATTCCGCATCATTAAGCTCCCGGATCTGTTCAGCCTTGTCAAAAATATCTTTGAATCTTTCCTTAGCCTTATAGGTCTTACTCTTTTCCTTTGATGCTTCTTTCTTCTTATCCGTCAGATTATCAAGTACCGACACAAGTTCTTCCGCACTCTCAATCTTATGCCTTACCAGAAATAGATACTGCTCCTGCAGCTTATGCATCTTTCGGATATCATCCCTATACTTCCATACCTGACTGTATGGCTTCTTTTTCAGCTTTCCAATCCGGTAAAGCTTTGCATAATATCTTTTCTGCAAGCCTGACATCTTCGCCCTGTGGTATCTTTTGACATAGCACTTTACTATCGCTGCCTGTTTTTCCTCATTCTGTGACTGGTAAAAAGATAAATCTTCCTTAGCAATACGCTCCACAATAGCTTCCTGTGAATAATTCTCGCCAAGAGTCTTACATCTTCTGAATCTTGTCATCCCCTGTGGTCTGACTGCCAGATACTTTCCCTGCTTGACCTCATATCCTTTTTCCGACAGCAACTCCAGAAATCCACTGAAATCATTTGCCTGTAAAATGCAGGCATCCAAATCTCTTTTTATCATATCTGCCCACACAAAGCTGCCTTCACGATATTCGCTCCAGTCCTTATAATTCTCGTGCTGTTTCTCTTTGCTGCCATCCTCCACATCTATAATGGAAAGACCATACTCCTGACACAGCTTATTGGTAATCGGCTGGATATACTTTGCCCAGTCACCTTTCTCATAGCGATACTTTTTCCCATCCACAAAGCTTACACTGTTAAATACAATGTGTGAATGAACATGGTCTGTATTATCATGAACCACAAATACCACTTCATAGGCATCACCAAGATATTCTGCTACAAACTTCTGTGTTATCTCAAAAGCCCTGTCCGGTTCCACCTCATCCTCTTTGAAAGAAAGAATGATGTGATACCCCTGTCGCTTGTCTGTTTTTCCAAACTGCTTCTTTGTATCAATCATCTGTTCAAAAGCCATATCTGCCTGGCAGTTTATGGCTCCCACAAGTCTTCCTCCCTGCGTTTTCTCAGGATTCATCACATAATCCAGTGCCCGTTTCAAATGCCTTGCATGAAAAGAATTCCCGCTATCCTTCATGTGAAGTATCTTACTGATTGCCAATCTTTACCACCGCCTCGCTGACAGACTGATTCAGCTTTTTCATATATGCCACAAGCTGTTCCTTATCTTTCTTGGAATACAGCTGTGCATTGCTGTTAAATACAATCTGATTGATGTTAATGCCGATTCGGTTTATCTCATTGATAAGCTCTTTAAGAAGTTTCCTTACTTCCGGATAATCATTTGGTTTCTGACTGATTAGAAGCCTGATATATTCAGCTTCATTCATTCCATTTGCCTTTGCCATATCAGAAAGTACCTTCGCTTCCTGTGGCATAAGTCTTAGTGTTTTCCTTATACAATGAACTTTATCCGCCATAGAATCACCTTCCTCTCTTACCCGTACTGTATTCTCTTACTCCTTCTGCTACTGTTACAGCAGCTTTTTCCAGTTCTTCATTACCCAGCTGGGCAATAACCCTGTCTGCAAGCTCTGTGGCAACTTCTATAAGTTCCTTACCATAACTGGTTTTATCAAACAATCTGTCCAGTCTCTTTTCATCTGCTTTCAGACTTTCATACCTGTTCTGATACTCGTTATAGTCGTTAAAATCCTTTGGATCACTCCTATGTGCTTCCGCATCAAGTATCAGTTCATAGTTCCATTCACAGACAATATCTATAACATCATCAATTGGATATGGTTCTATCTCACCATTCTCCTCAGCTACATCCTGCCTGTACATCTTCCCATCTGAATCTATGCCAATGGCATAATCATGTCCTTCCATATAGTTAAGCAGAATTGCAGCATCTTCTATCGAAGGGTTTAGTAAGATATCAAATGTGTCTGCCCAGGCAATAAGTTCCTCTGGTTCTGCGATTATTGTAAGTTCTTTATCCATTGCTTTCCTGCACCTCCCTTATCCGTGTTTTGTATATCTCTTCCACCCACACGCCTGTCTGAATCTCTTAGGTTTACGGCTAGATACGCATTAGAGACATCTCTGTCCTAATGCCATCTAGTTAGGGAGAAAATCTCCCTAAAACCCTCTGTTTATGGAAGTGGGGGCGCTTTTTGCCCCCACTTTGCTACTTTGGGGGCGCTTTCTGCCCCCACTTTGTTATTTTGGGGGCGCTTTCTGCCCCCACTTTTATACTGAATTCAATCCGGTTTTTATCGTGTCCGAATTGCGGGGGCGCTTTTTGCCCCCACTTTGACATTTTGGGGGCGCTTTCTGCCCCCACTTTGCTGTTTTTGGGGCGCTTTCTGCCCCCACACATCAAAATCCGGTTTCTCATGCCCTGACTGGTTCATCTGCTCGCTTATTCATCCTGTTCAGATTAAGCTTTGCCGCTACAAGCCACTCGTTGTAATCCTTATATCCGGCTGGAGGCGGACAGTCTTCTACCTCATATCCAAGCTCATAATACTTTCTCATAAGTTCAGCTGCTGCTTTTCTCCCCGGCTCATCTCCATCAAGGCAGAACCGGATGGAAGTAATCTGCGGATGTTCCCGAAGAAAAGTCTCAAGTGGTGCATCTGCAAGCATCCCAAGTGCCAGCTTATTTGATTCATAATCCGTGAAGATATCGACATAACTCATAAGGTCGATTGCAGCCTCAAATACTACAAGCTCTGTACTGTTAACATTTACCACATTAAATCCATAGTTCTTATCATTGCCTGTGACATCACACTTGAATGGCTTGCCCTGCTTATCAAACACTCCCCGCATACTTGCAAATCTTGTCACTCCATTTTTATCATTTCCTTTGAAAACAACATTGTGGTAATGCCTGCTCTCATAAATCAGTCCTTCTTTTAAAAACAGATCTATGACTGCTCTGCTGATTCCTCTCTTCTGATTCAGATAGGAAATAAGATAGGAATTATCTCCTGCCGGTTCCGGTAGGACAAATGGCTTTCTCTCCTCTGCCTGCTTCTGCGATACCTGATGAACAAGAGGCTGCTTTACAGGCTTCTCAATTCTTTTGTATCCTGCGAAATCTAAAAGCCAGAACACAGCCTCTTTTACACTCATTCCACAAAATACCCGTAAGAAATCTATCTGTGAGCCGCCATTGTTGCCTTTGTCAAACTGCCTTGACCATCTGTACCAATGGCTTCTGTTATAGATACGGATGGAATCCATCTCCTTTAAAGTGTGGTATTTGCCAATCCTCTTTACTGTATACCCAAGGCTTTCAGCAACTGCACACAGGTCAACACTCTTTGCTATGGCAAGCTCTTCATCCGTAAATCTTCCATCCATGCTTTCACCTTGCCTTTCCCTGCTCTGCTACAAGCGGTGACTTGATATCAAGTGTCCGGTAATCTGTGCTTAGGGTAATCTTAGGATTATCAATCATGCCTTTTTCCCTGAAACTGAAAAATTCACGGTTGTCTCCACCGACTATGATATGGTCAATGAGCGGTATTCCCATCAGTTCACACAGCTTGTTCATGCGGTCTGTCATCATCGTGTCTGCCTTGCTTGGGAATACATTCCCGGATGGATGACAATGGATTAACATCATGCTTGCCGCATTGCTTAGGATACTTGATTTAAACAGCTCTCTCGGATGTGCCATTGCCTCATTTAAAGAACCAACACTTGCAAAATGCACATTGATAGGTTTTAAATCTGACCTTAGATTGACCCCACACACTACCTCCCTGTCAAACTGGCACATACAGTCTCCCATGACAGCAGCTATATCCGCCGGATTGTTAAAGGTATGCTCCGAATAAATCGGAGCATCCTTTACAAGTCTTACCGAAACCACATCAAGCTTGAAGTCATTCTTCTTTGGCATCAGACACCGCCTCCTCTCCAAACTCGACACGGATAACAAAGTCACCTTTCTGGCTGTTTATGAGAGCAATGAGTTCTTCCATTGTAAGTTCCTGCTCCATAACTGCCTCCTATCTGGACTTTTCCTTCGCATCATATACAAGGGGAGGTTCTGCAACGATACCATCAAGTCTCTTGTTTGGTGTATCAGTTGCAAGGGTGAGTTTTCTTAAATCCTTATCATAGTGATATACCTGATTGGAAAGTCTCTCGTCCAAAGACACCTCCTGCATATTTACCTCGACTACCATCTGTGCTAGCATCTCAGGGCTTCCCATATCTGAAGATACTGCAATAACCTCATGCACGCTCGAAGGAAGAATATAAAGGTCACTCTCTAGACTCTCTGCCAGCTCATGAAGCTCATTCTCATAAAGCATGGATGCTGCACCATTGATACCCTTTTCATTGGAAATCACCCACATCGTCTGCTCCGGTGGAATCTCAGCTATCATCATCTCTGCGATCTCCTGTGGCATCCCATCCCTTGCGAACATTTCTTTCATAATGTCATTCATGCTACGAACGACAGGTGGGAAGAGTCTTCTTGTGTTTTCCGCTGCACACTTAAAGAGCTGTTCCTCGCTCATTCCAAGTCTTTTTGCAAATTCATTTGTAATTTTTGAACTCTGCACCGCATCCTTATCTGCACTGATTATTACCTTATACACAATAGAAAGATCCTGGAACTCCCTGTGCGGCACCTGTTCCAAAAATGTCTTATTCTGCTCTGTATTGATGAGCTGGAATACAATCTTCTCGTTAGCATCCTTCATAATGCTGTCCACATCAACAACTGGAACCTGCTCATATGCCCTTTCCATAAAGTCACATGCAGCCATAAGTGTTTCCTCAAGATCACCACAGTCCTGATACTTCTTATACATGTCATTGATATAAATCGTAGGCGAAATGTTCCTGCCTTCTTCTCTTAAGATGATGCCATCAAGAGTCACATTCACCTTTTCCACGGGTTCTGCCACAAGCTCCATTCCTTTGAACTTCTCTGGCATATAATCCATAAACTTTTCTTTTACTACTTCCTTAAAAATCTCGTAATTCATCATATTACGTTTCCTCCTTAATCTAAAAAAGCAGGGAACATAAGTCACTGGCTTACATTCCCCGCAAGGTTAATTGTTACTGTTTATTCTTTTTCTTTCTTCCACGAAGTCCTACTCCAACACCTGTAATAAGTGCAAGTGCACCAATTCCAAGATAAAGAAGCGGATTTGCATTGTCGCCTGTCTGTGGAAGCTTAGGCTCTGTCGGTACATTGACAAGCTTAAGAGTTGCTACAACAACATCCGGTGCATTATCATCATATCGAAGTGTTACATCGTGCCATCCACCCTTGCAGTGAACTATTTATCTGTAATGCACGGGACACATAGGACTGTCCCGTATTCTGTGCATCTTAAACTCCTTTCATTATACCAGCTCTCTTATTTTAAAGAAATACTGCATAAGTCTTCTGTTTTTCTTATAATTTAAGAATAAACCCTTTACCTGCATACGCTCACCTCCTCTCAGAATGTGCCCATTCTTACGAATGAAAGAAATATCCTTGCCACCATAGCAAATAGAAGAAGAATTATTCTGGCAAGTCCTAAGACCAGCTTCAACGCTCCAAGAATTATCCTTAATATCCACTTGAGTATCTCTAAAATTACTGTTCCTACGGCTCCCATAACTCTTCTCATAATAATCAGTCTCCTTTCGACATCCATCCCATTGCAAGTCCTGCAACATCTGCATCGTCCATAACATCTTCTGTAGGTTCTTGTGCTTCACTATTGGCTGCCTGCATTATTACCGGCTGACCAACATTCATCCCGGATATCACTCCGCCTAACAGCCTTATGACCTCTTTCCTAGCCTCATTGGTTGCTGCTTCAATGACTTCTTCCTTAATATCCTCAATATCTTCTGACCGGATATATTCAGCCCTCTCTTTTTCCTTCTTCTTGATAACAAAGGTTTCTTTTCCATAATTATCAATATAGAACTGAATCGCATCTATGATGAACTGGTTCTTAGATTTGAAAATCTTCGGATCAAGGTTCTGAATCACATCATTGATTTTCACATGCTGAGGATTGCTCATGTTGAGGCGGACAGAAGTTTTTACTTCATATTCAAGTCTTCTTCCCATCATCTGCCTCCTTATGATAATCGCTTAGTGCTTTTAAGTCCCATTGTGGCAAGCTGCTCATATCCTCTTGCATTTGCCTTTACATCAAGGTTATAGGAAATGTTCTTAGCATCATGACTACCAAAATTCTTCATCACAACTGCCCCGCCTCCAACAAATATAATCGGTGTAGTCTTTAAGTTATACCCAAACTCACGGATTGAGTTATATACCTTATCAACAAAACCCTCTATCTCTGCCTTGATAATGGCAAAGTATTCATCATCAATATCTGCCCTGCCATATCGCATGATATTCTGTATCTCCGACTCGTCTACCTCTCCGTTAAGCTGTCTTACACACTGCTCATTGATAGAACGCATACAGGTAATAAGACCTTTTGGAATCGTCACACACTTTGATTCATCCGGTGACTTGTTGATTACCGGCATAATGTCGATTGTCCAGCTTCCAATATCAACAATCAATGTCTTCTTTGCCATAGCAGGAATCTTGTCCACTACTGCTGCATAGCACTGAGGAAATACTGCCACATCATCAATTTCAATATGATATGACTCATTCTCATATTTGAAGCTTACACGCTTATTCTTTGTAAGGTACTTGATAAAATCATTCTTCTCTGCACCAAACCTTGTAAGCGGAAGTCCTACAGCAAGGAATACCTTTGCCTCTGCAAGACCTCTTCTTTTAAGTTCCTTAGCAACTGCTGCAAGAGTAAGAAGATAAAAGCTGTCATCTTCGACCTTTGTATCCTTTACTTCCTGCCTCACAGTTCCAACCTTATAGAACTTTCCTTCATACTCAAGTACATCGCCGAAAAGTGCCGGAGTTGTTGTAATCTCCTTAACTCCTGTGACAAATACCTGAGAGATTGTTTTCATCATTGACCAGCCATGATCAATGCCGATTACTTCTAACTTGTTATTCATGTTCCTTTCACTCCTTTTCTGTATTGTCTGCATTATTGTTTTGCAAAATTTCATATAATTACCCACACCCTTTCAAGTGCTCAGTTTTGTCAGATGCAGGAATATCATCAGACCTGCCATAAAAATGCTTTCTCACTAATTTCTCATACAGTTCATCACTCTCTGCCTTAACTTTCATAAGACAGTAGAGAACCACTGTACTAATAATGATTACGAACCAAATTAACACCTTGCCCATTCGACCACTCCTCTCAAATAAAAAGAGGACCAAATCAGCTGATGGAATATTCCATCTCAAGTGCTAATTTAGTCCTCACTAAATGTTTTTGATATAAAATTGTACCTAATCTAAGCGCACAGATTCACTCTCAGACTGATTGTGGACATCTGTGATGCTGACTTGAATTTTCGGTTTAATATTGCAGCGCTGCCCTATCTTTACCGCTAAAATGGTATAAAAATAAGGACTAAATTAGTGCTAACCCCTTGATTTTACTGGGTTTCTCTAACTTTGTCCTTATTATAACGCGCTCATCATCTACTACAATATAATTATATTTTTCCTGCGTATATTTCTGATAGTTCCGCATCATATAAGCAAATGAACAAATTTCAATTTGCTCCTGCAGATCTGGGAGAGATTTCTTCACTCGCTGCCTCCAATCAGCAATAATGTTTGTATTAGGAGCCATAATAAGCGCATGAAATTGTGTATTCTTTCTGGAAAAAATACGCAAATCTTCTTCCACAATCCTGGATTTTCCACTTGCCGTTGGAAATACCACAAGAAATGTATTTATTCCCGCAGCACGCTGTTTTTGTATTTCCTCAAGCGTATTTTCCTGATGCTCATATAACTTTACCGGACGATCAGCAAGGAGTCCATTTTCTTCAAACTCATCGGTATTTTCACCAAAAAAAATTTTTATGTCATCCTCAATTCGATTTTTAAATCTACAATCTTCTGAAGAAAAACGATATAACTTAATTCCCCATTCGGTACATGTATTTTGCTTTTGCAGCTGTCTACGATAACGTTCCAAACCGATCTGCTGCGGATGATGATAAGTTACCCCATTTTCTTCAACTGCATAATCTCCATGCTTTGTTCTTAACAAGTAATCCAGGAAATAATTATTTCCCTGTTCATCCAAAATACCATATTCTTTCTGTAAATATTTCAAGCTATTACGACCATATACACTTGCAAAATTATTTTCAAAGTCGATTTCCAATGGAGAGGCATCTGCATGATCTTCGCGATTTGCCACATACTTTATTGGTATTTCTTTCTTTTTGCATGGCAATGTAATTACTTCATTGATTATTCCCATGTCTTCTTTTAGAAAGCGATATACTTTTGCATATTTATTCATATATGTATTTTGCTTGTCCGTAATTAAAGAATAGGAAAAAGGTTTCTCATCCTTTTTGTAATTACATATCCCATCATCAATAATAATAGCCTGCTGATCTCTTGCATAAAAATAGCTTGCACCACCATTTGGATATGAGACTGTTTCTATCAGATCATATTGTCCGTTTTCCAGCTTTAATACTTTATCCATTCGTCACACTTTCCTCAGTATAAGATTCAGCCATTGTTCCGACTCACGGCCTGGTCTCACATCTCCTGTCAGCCATTGTTCTTCTATCTTTACATGTCTTATACCACTTAAAAATCCATCAAATGTTTTTTCTGTAAAATCAGTAAAATATCTTCCATTTCGTTCACCCTCAAATGTTCCATATTTAAACGATGTATAAATCACTCCATCATCCTTCAATGCACACAACATTCGCTGCATAACATTTTTAAGTTCATCCTTTGACAAATGCAAAATAGAGGAACATGCCCAAATGCCATCATATTTTTTCTGCTCGTCCAACTCCTGAAATAGCATATATTTAACCGAAACTCCAGTATATGTGCTTGCTAATTTGCACAACTCTTCTGAACCATCCGTTGCTTCCACTCTATATCCATGTTCCATAAAATACTTTGTATCACGACCAGACCCACAACCAAAATCTAAAATATATGCATTTGGCTGTAACAATGCAAGGAACTTATCCTGCGTTATGGAAAAATCTACGATTTGTGTAGTAGCAGAAAAAATTGTAGCATTTTCATTGTAGTATTTTAATGTTGTATTTTCACGAAACTTTTCTTCTAATTTTCTCATATAAATTTTTCCATCATTAATCTTTATATATTGCACCTTGGACATTGTGCTATCGTATTCTCAATCAATCATATCATATGAAATAACAAAGTTCTGAGAGCCAAATACCTCATCGCAACACTTCTTGAGATTTTCTTATTCATGTTTTGTTTACATTATCTATTATTTGCAATTTGTTCAATCTCCTTCTGCAGCTATCCACTTCGTTTCGTTATCCTTGCACTATTAATATATCATTTTTGTATATTTTTCATCCTCTGTCTCAACAAATTCTGCCTCAATATCATAATAAATCTTCTTTTCTTCCGCATTTGATTTATGATCTGGGTTGCTGAGCATCGTATCTTGAAGCGCATCCTTCAATCGATAACAGCATGGTTTAAATGTCGCATATGTAATTCCACACCCAACAACCCCTCCCAATACCGGAATTGCTTTTTTAAAAAATCCCGCAAAAATTTCCTTTGTCATATTTACGGAAAACCATTTTGCAATCGCTTTTACAATTGGATATATCGTGCCTTTAGTCAACGCCTTCTTTATTAATTTTTTCTCTATTCCAGTTGCCAGAGCCTTTGCCATTGCCTTTATAGCATTATTTGCATTTGCAACACCATACATGATACCCAAGCAAAGCGTCAATGCATTCATGGTTTCTGAATCTAATGCAATTGCTTCCTCCGAGGTATCCAACTCTGGAAATCCATATAAATACAACATCTTCTGCGCAGCTCTCAACATATATCCATAATACTGAGCTATATCTGCTGGAATTGTGGCTGCCATTGCCACGCCTCCCGGTATCCCAAGTGCCAATGATATTCCCGACACAGCATTACGCTCAAATTTAATCACTTCATCCGCGATCTTATTGATTTCCTCTAACGAAATTCCTGCCTGTGCAGGTGTTGATGCAAGTGCTACATCAATTACCTCTTGTGGATGATTTTTGAAAAACTCCTTTTGCAAAAACTTAGCCCTATCAATTTTTACTCCTGGTACTTTTAACGCCAACAAAATAATATCTACACTATCTATTTGTCCATTTCCATCCTGATCCAAAAGCTTAACAACAGCTTCCTTTGAATTTATAGCAATTTCTTTTGCTTTTCCCTTACTGCTACTCATTTTCTAACTCCTCACAGATAAACTCCCACTACTTCATATTCATAACAAACGCAATCATAGAATCCGCAACGCATACTGGCTCACTTCCCCCAATAGTCTCATATACTTTTCCATCCTGACTCTGCCAAATTACAATCTGATCGATATTTGTCTCTTCAATCACATACCAACTTTTTGAGATCTTACTGCATTCCAACCATTTCTGTTTTGTCACCTCAACCACATTGGTTCTTACCGCCTTTGATAATCCAGTAAGCTCATGACCATCGTACGCAGCTATTGTCATTCTGAGTAAATATTCTCTGTAATCTGCAGCAAATTTTAAATTAAGTTCTCTTTCAGCTGCTGCGACAACGCTTTCCTCTACTCCATCCCCATTTAGTAGATTTTCTTTTCCCTGCAATGCCTGTATGATATTCATTCCTATCTCTCCTTATGTTAAAGCCTTACACAAACCTTGCCAAAACGCTTTTCTTTGCCCATCCCACTGTACCTTTGACAATTGACTGTGAACCCCTTGACCATCCGCAATATTTAAATCATGTAATATTCCATTGTTTCCTGCACTTATATGTTCTTCCTTTGTCAATATAGCAAACGGTGAATCCACGGACTGTCCTATATGATGTAATTCATACGCCAGACCAGTTGTTGGATCAATCGCCGCATAACCTTGTTTCATCCTCTCAAGATTTGTAACTGTTTTCCCTGCTAACTCACTCTTGTATGTCAGATCAATATTTCTTATTAATGCAGGTTTTCCATTAATGACCGTCTCTATTAATCCTGCCTCTTTATAAATCTCTGCCTCTTTAGTTGAACGAAACATTTTAATCAATCCAAGAGAATATTTTGTATCTTTTTGTATTTGTGCAACTTCATTTAAAGTCAATCCACCCTTTGTTGCTTTGGATAACTGAAAAATCTTTCCGGTTCCACCTGTCGCTACACCAAGTATTGCACCGAATTTAAAATCTTGACTTGCCGATAATGCAGTTTGCTTCAAAGTTTCATTAACATCATGTGTCTGTATGCCTGTAACCGTCGCAGTAATTGCTGCTCCAATTGCTGCTGATTGTACCGCCATTACAGTCCCCGTTTTCGCAGCAGCTGCAAATATTACACTGACTGCAGGAACTCCAACACCCGCAGATACTACCGACACTGTAGCACAAATCAAAACGACTCCAGTTCCTATTGCTACATTCTGCACAACCTGATTGAAAGTATTGTCATATTGTTCATATCTTTCAACTACTGTTTGTCCAGATTCATCACATGTAAAAATATACTTTTCGTTCCCAAACTCCTTTTCTACATCTTCCAAGTTATATCCAAAATAAATATTCGACTTTGAATTATAGGCCAGTTCATCCAAATATTCTTTCGAGACATATGTTGCCTTAACATCTTCAACAAGATAATCCGCACTATCTAATGTGGTTATAACATCTGTATATATGTTTTTCTCCAAATAAGAACATAATTCAGGATCGCTCAAATTCGTAAATTCAGGAACATCTTCATCTTCTGATCCAACTACATCTGTTGCCTGACGTTCCTGTATATTATTACTTCCTGTATCGTTATTTACAGACTTATTAAAAGAACAGCTGGATAATATAACACACAGAAAAAGTGATAATGCTATGATTTTTTTCATTCCATTTCCTCCGCAGAATCTTTTTCTTTAGTCTTATGTTTCTTTCTTTTTACAATTATAAATAACACTAAAATAACAGCCGCAATAATAACTCCGATAACTGAAAGAATATTTGTTCTATTTTCTTGCATAACTTCAACTTTCTTTCGATTCGGAGCTTTCCCATTTGTCATGGTTTCAACCATCTCTGTGGTTTGCTCAGTTTCTTCTATTACTTCTTTCGAAGCCACTGTAATTGTTCCATCATCCTCAATTACTGCACCTTCGCTAAGCAATTTTTTAATTTGATCTATATCTTCTCCCGTTGTTACATATGCCTTCAAAATTGGATCTGTTCCAACATAAATTTTCTTTTCCGTTTTACTTTTCGTATATTGATTACTAACCATGATAGTATAAATTCCTGGATCAGTAAACTCTTCTCCATCTTTGGCTGGTCGATTAAAACGAGTATCTTCGATTAATGTTCTATTCTCCTCTACATAATTTTCCTTCTTTACATCGATATCAAGATACCTTGAATTTGCCAGATCCAAATAGAATCCATTCTCTGTGAATGAACAATTTGTCAATTCTGACCCTGTATTCACGTCAAATGGGTAAACCATGCAATTTCCATTGCGCACAGAAAATTTTATCAATATCTGATAATGTGAATATGTATTGATTGGATCCCATTTTTTTATATGAAACCTATTATTACGTATTTCATAATCTAACGCGATCTCATAATCCCCTTCTTCAAATGCATCTATTTTTATATTTGCACCCTTTTTCACACCCTCCAAATAATTTGTGTACGGTGCCTGAATAGTTTCTTTATTTTGATAATTTTTCATTTTTATCAATAAAGTTCCGCGACCAAAATTGGTTTTTTCAGCTTTTGTGATACCAAAATACTCATCATATCCATTTTTATCTTCTGAAATTTGCAAATTACATTTATTATTTAATTTATCAATATTTTGATTCAACAAAAAAGATACAGATATCTCATCTCCAACATTTTTAAGAAATACCGGATTTCCGTTGTCATCCGTCGTTCTTCTAGTCCACCCACTAATACAAAACTGCCCCAATCTCCATCCATTATGAAAATCTGAACTTTTCATTTCAACATCTTTTTTATATCCGGCATCATGTTTCTTTTGTGTTTCACCCATATAATAAATATTTTTTTCTGTCTCTGCATGGATAATCATATTAGGGCTTATCATACAAGCTACTAAAACCACTACAAATACAATAATTATCTTCTCCTTTATAATCCATACTTTCTTCATAATCTGCTTGCACTCCTCAATCTATTTTTTCTACAACACCGATGTTTATAGTATTATATTTTTTGAACTATCAATAGAAATGTCTTCTTACTATTCCATTCATTATTCTAGTTTTCCAATAGAATACACTTTTTTCCGTCCCATAAACCGTACACTTTCCTATATTTCTTCCCTAATCCCTTATTTTTATTTTCTATTATATCACATTTTTACATCAACCAACCTTTTTCAGCAAAAAATATAACAAAATCCATCCATTTTCTCATTTCAACAGAAAAAACGCCCATATCCATGGCACCCGCCACGAACACAAGCGTTTCATCCTTTCCCAATATGTAATTCTCACACTCTGACACAATCCCGTGTGATCTCCTTCAGCGAAGCCACACCGCACATTGCCATCGTATCTTTCAGCTCACTTCCGATCTTATTGACATAAGCCTCGACGCCTTCCTGCGCTCCGCCATACACGGCAGTCACAAACGGGCGGGCAATGATCACCGCATCGGCTCCCAGTGCCAGTGCCTTAAACACATCCACACCGGAACGGATGCCTCCGTCGACAAAAATCTTCATGGAGCCATCGACTGCATTTGCGATCTCTTCGAGCACCTCTGCGGTGGCAGGACACTGATCCAGAACACGCCCGCCGTGGTTTGACACAACGATCGCATCTGCCCCGGCTTCTTTTGCCTTCATGGCACCCTTGACGGTCATGATTCCTTTGACGATAAACGGCAGCCCTGCCGCCTGTTTCACTTCACGCAGATCCTCCACCGATTTGCTTCCGGCCGGTGGGGTCAGATTCTTTAAAAACGGCAGTCCGGCCGCATCAATATCCATTGCCACGGCAAAGGCACCGGAATCTTTTACCATTGCCATTTTCTCCCGGATCACTTCGATGTTCCACGGCTTTACGGTCGGAATTCCCAGTCCGCCGGCATTTTTGATCGCTTTTGTCGCTGCGACCATGACATTGCTGTCGGTTCCGTCTCCAGTAAAAGCAGCGATGCCGGATGCCGCACAGGCGGAAACGAGAATATCGTTGTAGGAAATATCATTCAGGCAGTCTCCGTAATGCAGCTGCACGGCGCCTACCGGACCGGCAAAAAACGGATACTGAAACGTTCTGCCAAACAGTTCCAGTGTCGTATCACATGGACGGTTTTCGACCAGCGTGTCCATCTGGACACGGATTTCTTTCCATTTGTCATAGTTGCGGATGGCGGTATCTCCGATGCCTTTGGCTCCCGGCCCCGGCATCTGGTTTTTACAGGCTCTGCCGTTACATTCCCAGCACGCCTTACAGTAAGATCCGATACGGCCTCTCGCCTGTTCGATACACTCTGTATAATTCATAGGTCTGTTCCTTCTTCCTTTGTCTGTAAATCAGAATTTTTATCTGTCATGATTCATACGCCAGTCGATGCATCGTTTCAGATAATGCACATAATCCGGGTTCTTGCACATTCCCTTGCCCGGTGTATCGGAGATCTTTGCGACATCCATGCCGTTGCACAGCGTGGTTTTCATGACGATATTCAGTGCCGGTACATCCGTATCATTCGAGATATAGGTGCCAATTCCAAAAGCCACCTTTGTGCGGTTTCGGAAATGTTCGTACAGTTCGTGTGCCCGTGCAAAATCAAGAGAATCACTGAACAATAAAGTCTTGCCTGCCGGATCGATTCCCAGTTTCTGGTAGTGTGCGATCATTTTTTCGCCCCACTCCACCGGATCTCCGCTGTCATGACGCACGCCGGAGAACAACGTTGCATAGGTCAGCTGGAAATCCCGCAGGAAACAGTCGGTCGTAATCGCATCGGTCAGTGCAATACCGTTTAACACGCCATACTCGCGTACCCAGGCATCAAGCGCATACCAGTTGGAGTATGCCGGGTTATGTTTGTGATTTCCCTGTCCGACACACATGATCCACTCATGTGCCATGGTTCCGACCGGTGTCAGATTGTATTTCTTTGCCAGATAGACGTTGGACGTTCCGACAAATTCTGACCCGTGAAATTCTGCTTCTTTCAGCTTGCGGACAGCAAGCTCCTGTGCCTCTGCGGAAAGACGGCGGCGCAGTCCGAATTCACTGAACGAACCGATCTCGTATCTGCCGCTGGCATCTTTGATCTTCCGTTCCAGACGTTCCCGGAAACTGGCATAAAGCCTGTCATAATCGTACGCCATACGGAAATACACTTCGTTGACAATCGCCAGTGTCGGGATCTCATACAAGGACGTATTCAGCCAGGTACCGAATGTCTCGATGGAAAGTCCGCATTCCGCCTCATCCGAAATCTTAAAATCCTCATAGCGCGGCTGCCACAGGCGCAGAAAATCAATATAGCTTCCCTTGATCCATGTAATGCGGTTCAGATATTCCAGCTCTTCCTCTGTAAAACGTAGACTGCAGTACGCCTTAATCTGCTCTTTGATCTCCTGCACCATCTCTGCCGTAAAGTGCACATCGGTATTGCGGCACTTGAATGTCCATGTGGTTTTATAGTCGGAGAACTGGTGATAGATGGCCTCTCCCATACTGAATTTGTACATGTCTGTTTCCAGCAGACTGGTGATGATCTGATTTAACTTCATAATTCTTCTCTTTTCTTCTTACTTAAATAAGATACAATTACTGTATATCCACCTGACAGGTTTTCATCGCTTCGATCGCCGTGCGGTGCGACTCCGGTGTTACGCAGGCGCATGCTTTTTCAATCACGCACACGCGCGCTTCCGGAACAAAGGCTTTGGCAATCATGACATTGCTGATGACACAGATACCCGTGCACACGCCACAGAAATCAATCTGTGCCTCTGCATCACCGCAGTACTGCTTTAAGCACTCACCAAGCTGCACACTGCCAAATGCCGGCTTACAGATCGTCTCGATCTGTTCTTTGGAATAAAAGGATGCTGCCTTACGGATCACAGGCGCAATCTCCCAGCCTTCGGTTCCTTCGATGCAGTGCACGACGGGCAGCCGCTTTCCTTCCTGCGTATCCAGATAATTACTCTGGTGCGTGTCTTGGGTGAAAATGATTCTGTCATACACACCTGTTTTTATCACTTCCGCGACCTTCGGAATGACTGCTGCACACTCTGCATTGCCCAGCGGTCCGGTCGTAAAATCGTTTTGCATGTCAACGACAACTAATATTCTTTTCATAGTCTCTCCTGTGCTTCCCTTTTTCTATACACGATAACGGTTAAAACAGGAATACATCTCCTGCACCCGCGGCATGGCATAACCGCCGGAAACGATACCGTTTTCTGCCAGAAAACGCATGCCGGACGTTTCGAGTTCTTTCTGTAACTGTACAACGACTTCGGCAATTGTCCGTTTGCCGTCCACCAGGTGTTCGACCGCATATTTTAAGAGCATGCCAAGGCACGCAGTCTGTTCGCTGTCGATCAGCTGTTCTAAATACCGCAGATCCACGGTCTGCTTTCCAATGGCAAATCCATCCGTTCCCATGGTTTTTAATTTTAACCGCTCCAGCTCATTTTTGCGCACGGCTCCGCTCCGGTAATCCCTGCGTTTTGTGGCACCGTTTTTATCTTTTTCCATGATCCGGTGACTGTGTGGCAGGGCGAACGGATGTGGCTTTTCCTCTGAAATCGGAAATTCTTTGCACAATGCCTTCGCCTTTTTTGTAATATCAACCGGCTTGTAGCGGTCCATCTGGATCACGGTATCCGCAATATGGAAAAAGGCACCGGAACTGCCCGCTACCAGGATGGTAGAAATTCCTGCCTGCTCATACAGATCGCGCGCACGGGAAAGAAACGGCGTGATCGGCTCTTTGTCCGGGCTGACTACTTTCTGCATAAATGCATCCCTTACCATAAAGTTCGTCGCGGACGTATCCTCATCCAGCAGAAACAGGCGGCTTCCCGCCTCCATGCCTTCCACGATCCCGGCTGCCTGCGATGTGCTTCCGCTGGCATCTTCCGTTGAAAAATGATGGGTATCTTTTCCGTTTGGCAGGTCATTGATAAACATGGAAATATCGACATCTTTGATAAACCGTCCGTCCTCCGAACGAAGTTTTAAGGCGGTCTCATCCGTGATCACAAACTCTCTGCCGTCCCCTGCGATATGGTTATAAACGCCCAGTTCGAGTGCAGTCAGAAGTGTGGATTTTCCATGATAGCCGCCACCGACGATCAGTGTGATTCCTTTCGGGATTCCCATACCGGTGACCGCACCCCTGTGCGGAAGCTGCATCGTCACCCTAAGGGATTCCGGAGAGGTAAAGGCTACGGACTGTTTCATCGGCCGGGAGGAAATCCCGCTCTCCCGCGGCAGTACCGCATCATCGGCAACAAAAGCAACCAGCCCCTGTTCTTTCAGCTGGTCACGGACTGCCTGCTGGTCTTCTGCCAGTTCCACGGCATCCCGGATTCTGCGGGCATCGAGATTTTTATAATAAAATGAGTGCTTTACACATTCCGGCAGATAGGTAAACAGAATTTTCTCCAGTTCCCTGGCATTGATCGTCCGTCCGTTTGCCGGAAATCCCACCGCAAAACGCGCGGTGATTTCTTTTTCGTTCACTTCACAGGCTGTCCGGGTCAGAATCTCCTGTCCGCAGTGGGTTACCGAGATCAGACCGCTCTTGCCCGATCCCTTCGCCTTAAATGTAAAGTGGTTGATCTGTGCGGCAAACGTGCGCAGCAGTTCATCTGCCAGTGCTGTGCGCGTCCGTGTATTTTTCATGGCATATTCCGGAAATGCCGCTGCCTTTGCATCCACGGTCACGCGCACATGGGAAGGTGCCGCAAAAGGATCTCCCTGCACATGATCGATGGATAACACATAGTCTGCAAACCGGTAACTTCCCCGCAGGGATTTGTATGCCGGATAACTTTTATGATCGATACTCCGTAACGTTTCTCGTAAATTGCTGTCTGATTGCATAATGACTCCTGTTTTCTTTTAAACGGAATGGTTCCGCTTTTCTTTTTTCTTTAACAGCGCAGAAGTATCGAGTGCCTGGGAAGCCGTTTCCTCCGGTTTTGCTTTCTTTGTCTTTTCCTTTGGTTTTTCTGCTTCCGGCTCCGGCTGCCCGTCTTCTGCTGTTTTTTCTTCTGTCATTATAGCTTTTTTTGCCGGTCTCGTCCAGTGTGGCATTGGCGGAACATAGGCAAACCGCCGCATGGCGATATCTGCCAGAAATACGAAAAGCAAAAGGATTAAAAGCGGATTGGTCAGACAAACCCGTGCCCGCCCGGAAGCTTTTAACTTCTTCCATACATTCTTCTTTGGGGAAAGCATCTTTCCATACTGTTTGATGAACGCACAAAAGCTGTCGTTTGTCAGCGCAAATTTGTACTCCTGCGAATACTGTACCACGGCTGCGGTGGTCAGGGCATTTTCGATTTTTTTGCCGTTTTTCCGCTGCACGCTCAGATTGTAGACACCGGAGACTGTCGTATCCAGCTGTGCCTCATAAGTTCCCGGCGCACTTGCGGTCAGTTTCGCCTGATGCGTTTTTCCATCCGGATCCGTGTACACAGCCTCCACCTGTGTCTGCTCTGCGTAGTCTTTGGCATAATAGGTAACTTTCGTTGTTCCGTTTACGGTAGTTACATCCACACGATCTTCGCCGAGTGCTGTATTTCCCGCACTGTAATCGATGATCCGCTTCCACAGCTGCACGTAATCATTCTGCTGTGCCAGCCCGGCGGTCCAGCGGTTTGTCACATCGGTATTCCACGCAACCGTATGCCCCAGTCCATACTGCATGACAGACAAAATCGGGTCATCCTTTTCGGCAGATGCCAGCAGCACATTGGCTCCGGTTTTCGGAGAGGCACTCACGTACCCTTTGATCTGCGGCCAGCCATCGGCAAAGAGATTTTTCGTGATGGCATTGCTGCTGTTTCCTTTCAGTGAAAACTGCCCGTTCTGCAAATAGGTATCTCCATTTAAAAATACTTCCTGTGCAAAGATTTTTGGGATATCGGTTGAGATATCGGAATAATAATAGCGGCCGTTACACTGCGTTGCCAGTCGTTCCAGAAGCAGTCTGTCAGACGACTCTCCAACCGCCACCGTGGAAAGAGTCACATCGGCATCCTTGCAGTCCTTGATGATATCTTCAAAATTTTCGGTTTCCCCCTGTCCATCCGTCAGAAGCACAATATGCTTTAGCTGTGCCTTGCTCTTCTTGATTTCATTTAGTGCCGCACGCACGGCCGGTTTGATGGTCGTTCCACCGCCTTCGCTGATCGTCTCGATGCTTTGATGGATCTTGTCTTTATCCTTCACTTTTTCCAGCGGCACCTGCCAGGTGTAACCATCATCAAAGGTTACCACACCGACTTCATCTTTCGTATCCAGCTGATCCACAGCCGCTTTGGCAGCCGCGATCGCCAGATCCAGATTGGTGCCTCCTTCGGTCTGTTCCGACATACTGCCCGAATGATCAATCACCATGACCATTGCCAGATTCTGTTTCTCATTTACCCCGCGCAGCTGCATATCGACCGGAAGAAGTTTCTCCAGTTCCGTATCCTGATATCCGCCCAGTGCAAAACTGTCCTCGCCGCCGCATGCCACCAGACCGCATCCGTAGTCTTTCACATAAGTTTTCAGATTTTTTAGAAAGCCCTCCGGCAGATCTGTCCGGTACACATTTTCCAGAATGATGCTCTTGTACTGCAGCATCTCTTTTAAAGTATCCGGTGCACTGACTGCGGATACCTGCCGGTAATTGCATCCGGCAGCATCCAAAAGTCCTAAAAACGGTGTGCTGTCCTCTCCCATTCCAGATACAAGCAGAATCTTTGGCAGGGAATCCACCGTCGCATGCGTACCATAATCATTGTTTTTTTCACAGGTGTCCTTCGGTGCCTTCACGCGCACGGTATACTGCTGCGCATCGGTACCGACTACCTTCTGTTTCAAAACAAAACGGTTGCTGCCTTTGTTTAAATGCACGCTTGTCTGACTGACCATCTCTGTTCCCTGCAAAAGCTGCAGCTTCGCCTCGGTCTCATAGTTGCTTTCCACAGTTACGGTCATGGAATAGGAATCACCCGGATAGAGATACTCCGGCATTTCCACGTTTTCGATATAGGCATCGTTCCCCTGCTTTGTATCTTCATAGAGAACCGAATACAGCTGCACGTTTTTTGCCGTCAGTGCCGATGCCGTATGCTCAATGTTTCCCTTTGTCTGCTTTCCATCCGTAAGCACCACAAGCCGTCCTGCCGCATTGTCCGGGATCATGGAAAGTCCTGTGGAAACAGCTTCCTCAAGGTTGGTTGCATCCGCCTCCGGTGCCGAGAGAATCTGAAAACTGTGTTTCTCACTGGTCAGAAACTGTTCCACAACCGCATTGGCTCCAAACGTTACGATGGCATACTGATTGTTCTTTGGCATGTCTTTGACCTGCCGGCTCATATACTGCTCCATCTGCGTGAGATTTGCGGCATTGCTCTCCGACAGATCAACCAGAAAAACGGTTGTGTCTTTCGCGTGGGAAAGCGGCACCGAAATTCCACAGACAGCCAGCACCAAAAGGGCAAGCCCCACCAGACGCACCGCAAGATAAAACCGCCCACGGTAACGCATCTGCCGGACATAACAGATCCACTCCAGTATCATAAGAAGAAGCACAAGGATAAGGATGACATTGCGCATCTGCTTTCGCACAAGCTGCCGCTGCATCGTGTTGCGGCTGCCGGAATCGCCTGCCGTGATCCGTCCATCCGACTGGCTGCTGCATGCAAATTTTACAATATAGGATTCCTTTCTGTCGCCCGCTTTTACGGTAAACAGTCCTGCCTGACCGGTAGGTGCTGCAATCTGCTGCACGTCCACACCGTTTAATGCATGAAACTGCACGGTATCTCCGGCATCATAGACGTTTTGGGAAAGAAGGGAACTGTCCTCAAGATAGTGCAGCGCATGGTTCATAAATACCGGAAACTCCGGCTGCAGGGCAAAATCCGATTCCCGCAGGTCAAATCCAAGTACCACCTCCCGGATTCCGTCATGCTCCCCGTAGTATGCGGCGCACTGCTTTCCGTTCCACAGAAAGCCCGTGGCCCAGACCGGCAGATCATACACATACGTCTGATTTACCCCGAGCGCAAAGTCCCGGATTCCGGAAGTCAGTTCGGTATCGCCGGCGGACAGGCTGACATTTTTTTCCTCGTTCTTTCCCTCTTTGGCAAAAATCATCTGCGCCTTCTGCTGATTAGATTCCTGCACTGCCGTATCCGCATCAAAAATACAGACCCCCGGATCGTCACGGTCAAGTGCATCCGTTGTTTTTGCCTTGGAAAGATTCTCTCCGGTCACGGCAAGATACGCTTTTTCGATATAGGTATTTCCTTCCCCGATCAGTGTGGCTTTGCTCGTGGAAACCTGGTCTTTGAGTGCATAGGCACAGTTATCCTCATGTAAGGAATCCTTCTGGCTGCTGCCGGCAAATGTCACTGCGGAAAGTTCGGTATGCAGCGGCTGGTTTCCCCAGTTCACCTGTTTAAACAGGCAGGTATACGTCTCGTCTGCGGCAAGGGAAAGTGTACGCACTTCAAGAATTTTCTTTCCCTCATACAGCGTAATCTCCATATTTGCCGCATGATCGCTGTAATTTGTCACGCCTGATGCAACCGTATACGTGTCCCCGCTGCTGTCTTTGGTGCAGGACAGAAACGTATTCGCCACGTTAGAAACGGGACTTCCCACCACGCGGATGGTTGCCTGAAGCTGACTTTTGAGATTTTTCGTCTGTTTTGCCCCAATGCCGTCGGTATAGACGATGACATCTGCCAGATCGTTCTTTTTGTCTTTTTTCTGCACCGTCTGTACGGTTGCCAGTGCATCAGAAAGCGATCCGGCTGTGTCCGTGCCCTTGATGTCTGCCAGCGTCCGATACAGTGCTTTTTTTTCGGAAGTATGGACGGCAAGCAGATTGGTTCCCGTGCCGTCACAGGTAACAATGGATATTTTTGCCCCATCCGAAGCGGCAATCTGCTCTTTGATCTCACTTACGGCTTCCCCTAAGCGGGTATTGCCCCCTTTGGTGAGATGCTTCATGCTTCCGCTGGTGTCAATCAGATACACCACGTCCGTACTGCCGGTACCCTTACGCTGTATAAACGGTGCCATCAGTGCCAGAATAAGCAGCAAAAGGATCACGATCTGCAGATACATCAGCAGATTGTGCAAAAACTTTTCCCAGAACGTTTTAGACTGTTCATTATAAAAAAGCTTCTTCCACAACAGGTTCGAAGACACTGGTGTGTCTGTCCCCTTTGGCACAAGCAGATATAAAATCACAACAACCGGAACCGCCAGCAAAAATGCCAGTGGCCACAAACTCTCAAATATCATAATCCATCCTCAAATTTTTCTCAGACAAACAAAGGTCTTAAATCTTCTAAAATCAGCGCACGTCTCTCTTTTTCGGAATCACAGAGTATATAAGTGCCTCCGGCAGCCGATGCACTTTTTTTCAGCCGCACAGAAAGCTTTTGCAGTTCCTGTTCATATCGCGCAATCACATCCGCACGCATCGTCACGCGCAGTTTTTCTTTGGACTCCATATCTATCAGATTGCGCGTACCGTCCATTGTCACACGCAGTTCTTCCGCACACAGTGTCTGAAGCAACACGGGTCTTTGTTTCGTAAAGTCCAGATACTGCATCGTTTTTTCCAGACAATCCTGCGTGGGATCTGTCGCTGCTTCGGTCAGAAAATCACTGACAATCACGGTAACTCCCGCCCCACGCCTCTGCATCTGGCGCACGGCGGAAAAAGAATCCGTCTCTGTCCCCGAAAATGTACGTGCCTGCAGCCATCCAAGTACTTTTGGCAGTGCATTCTTTCCCCCGGAAACCACAAGCGGAGTTCCCATCTGGCTGCTGTCATACAGCACCAGCCGGTCCATATGGTGCAAAGTCAGAAAGGCAATCACCGCGCACAGATCCTGTGCCAGTTCTGCCTTGCTCTTTTTTCCATAGTGCATTGATGCACTGGTATCTAGAATAACCGATACCACTGCTTCCTTTTCTTCGAAATATTCCCGGATATACATGCGCTCCGACCGCGCATAGACATTCCAGTCCAGCCTGCGCAGATCATCTCCCGGCATATACTCCCGGAAATCGGAAAATTCCGCAGAAGTCCCTTTCTGTACGGATCTGCGGTTTCCTGCCATATTCTGGCTGCTTTTCTGTTTCATCGCGATCACAAGCCGCGACAGCTGTTCATAAATTCCCGCATCAAGCATACAGTCCCTGTTCCTTTTCTGTTAAGATCTGCCCAATCACCGCATCTTCCGTAATCCCCTCCGATACTGCATCGAAACTGAGCAGAATCCTGTGCCGCAATACCGGAAGTGCGACACATTTGACGTCCTCAAACGAGACATTCAGGCGGTTTTCCATAAACGCGCGTGCCCTGGCTGTGCGGATCAGTGCCTGTGCCGCACGCGGGCTTGCCCCCTCCCGGATATACGGATTGTCTGCATGAGTTGCCATAACCAGATCCAGAATATAATCCATGACGGCATCCGCAATCGGAATCTGTGCAACGCATGCGCGCGCTGCAAGCAGGCTTTCCCGGTCCATGACCTTTTCGATCTTTGGCGGATGGTTTCCCTCCGTCAGTTCCACGATTTCCCGCAGTTCCTGCCGGTCCGGAAATTTTACCAGCACTTTAAACAAAAAACGGTCCAGCTGGGCTTCCGGCAGCGGATAAGTTCCCTCGTTTTCGATCGGATTTTGTGTAGCAAGCACCAGAAACGGCTCCGGCAGCGGATGGCTGGTCGTTCCGATCGTCACGGTGTGTTCCTGCATGGCCTCTAAGAGAGCTGACTGTGTCTTTGGCGTGGCACGGTTGATCTCATCCGCCAGCACCAGATTGGCAAAAATCGGTCCTTTTTCAAACCGGAATGCACTTTTTTGCTCTTCTTTTACGATGATGTTGGTACCGGTCACGTCACTCGGCATCAGATCCGGGGTAAACTGGATTCTCTGAAAACTCAGATCACACACCTGGCTGATCGTGCGCACCAGCATGGTCTTTCCCAGTCCCGGCATACCTTCTAAGAGTACATTTCCGCCCGCCAGAAGTGCCAGCATGACCTGGCGGATGACGTCTTTTTGTCCGATAATTCCCTTTGCAATTTCCTGTTCACATGCCATGGTGTTCTGCTGGCATACTTCATATTCTGTCATAAGATCTCCTCTCCATCAGTTCAGATTTTCAAAATAATTCCGGATGACATCTTCCATGCCGGCCGGATATTTTCCATTGGCAATGCCTTCGTAGGCCTCTTTCGTGTAATCGCCGACCACGGAATCTAAATCCACGTGTTCGCCTTTCCATGCCAGACCATTCTTCGCCTTGTAATAATCGGAATTCTTCGAATCCCCCTTGTCCTTTGTGATACTGCTGTCGTTTCCGAGTTTATTCGGAACACTCACATAATCATGTGTTCCCCCTCCGGATCCGGTTCCGCGTCCGCTGCCTGTTCCGTTTCCTGTTCCACTTCCGTTTCCGCTTCCTGTCCCCTTGCCGGTTCCGCTTCCACTTCCATTGCCACTTCCACTTCCGTCCTTTCCACTGCCCGAATCTTCCCCATCCCCGGAATCCTGGGAACTGGTTTCCGAAGACTGCGTGGATTCCCCACGCTGCGTACCGCTTTGTGTAGTGTTTTGTGTAGTGCTTTGTACATCCCCCTGTGCCAGCTGTTTTCCTGTATTGGTATTCACCTGGATATTTTTAAGTACCGATGCCAGGACATCTGCCCCGGAAATCTGTGCCGCCTGTCCATACTTGTAGGAAAGTTTCTGCCCGGCAGATGCCAGTGCCTGCTTCGTATCTGCCTGCTGCATTTCTTTTTGCGATAAGGCCAGTGACTGTATCAGTTCCTGCAGGGCTTTCTTTTGTTCTTTTGTCATGGAAGAGGTGTCTGTCTGTTTTAAGGCATCCATCACTTTTTGGATTTCTTTTTCCTTTTCCCGGGCTTCCTGCCGGATGGCATGCCGCTGCTGCGCCTGTTTATGCGCGGGGGACGGCACAAACGAAAGAACAAGCGCCAGCCCAAGGGAAAGAAAAAGTGCCACAAGTTTCCTTCGGTCCGGACAAACACGCGCCTTTTTCCATGCATGGTCTTCCTGTAACATATGCACGGCATCGCTGCGCTGCATCCGGTCGATACTACCCTCTTTTCCAATACGCCCATATGCCGTCACGATCCGTTCCTGAAACCCGAAACGGTCGATCTGCTGTGCTGCCTGTACCATGGTACATCTCTTCATTACCGTATAAATGCCTCCAGCTGCCGCACCACATAAAACTGCCAAAACAGCCCACACATGCACCGTATAAAAAGGGACAAACACCGCACATCCTTCCAGCACCATGGCGATGGTTCCACCTGCGGCAATTCCTGTGCTTTCATAGCGCAGGAACTTTTTTACGTTCTGTTTTCTTTTGCTGTAACGGATTTCCTGCAACAGAAATGCTTTTTCATCCATGCTGCTTTCCCCCTGCATGTTTTCTTCCATATCCTGCCATCGGATTGATCCGCCGCATCGCAATCAGAAGAAAGACAAATGCCAGTGCCACAAATAAAAGCGTGGAAACGGCCATCCATCCATAATGTACAGCAGCACCCGAAACAGAAAGTGTTTTCCCGTAATTTGTGATCAGTTCTTCCGCCACGGATGTTCCGGTCATACTCCAGGTAAAAAATTCAAGCAGATACATGCCCGGATTGACCAGAAGCACCCAGCAGGATTTTTCCGGTACACCACCTGACATGCGGACAACCGAGGTGACCAGATAGGGAAGAAAACTTCCGATAAACAGCAGGACATAGATACCATACGATAAAATTATGGCACTGATCGTTTTTTTACAGATGGAAGAACACAAAATTCCAATACTTGCAGAAACGAACGAAACCAGTAATGATACCGCCAGAAACCAGAACAGATTGCCCCATGAGAGTCCGCCGATGACAAATGCCAGTGCTACGATCGGAAGTCCTGCCACCACATAAAACATGCTCTGGATCATCGCGGTGAGCACCTTTCCCATAATAATGGAAAATCCGGTCATGCTGGTTGTCATCATAATATCAAAGGTCTGCCGCTCTTTCTCACCCGAAATTGCAGAAGCCGTGCGCACCGGGACTACCACTCCCAGAATAAAAATCTGCGTGACCGCAAGTGCCGGATACAGCCAGACAATGCTGCTGTATATGTTTGCTGACGAATAGGTCATCTGCTGGGAAAACAAAAACATGGCAAAGAAAAATACAACTGCCATAATCGCCTCATAAGCAAATATTTCCCAACAGATCCGCATACTGCGCGCCTGTACTTTAATATCTTTTTTTACCATTGGATTAATTCTCATCTTCCTGCCCTCCTGTCAGCTGCATAAACAGGGATTCGAGATTTCCCTCTTCTTTATAAAATCCTGTCACGATAATTCCATTCTGTATCATCTGTGCGATCAACTGCGCGATTTCTTCCTCTTTCATGGCATGCGAGATATGGATTTCCTTTTCTCCCACCGATTCCACCTTAATCTGCGGGTGTTCCTTAAGCATGCGCACTGCCGGCTCCATCTCCCCGTGAACCGAAACCACGATCCGGTTTCCACCGAAAACATGTTCCATGACATCCTCGATGTTTCCTGCTTCTACGAGTTTTCCGTGATCCATAATACCGATGCTGTTGCACATCTCTGCCAGCTCCGACAAAATATGGGAACTGATCACAATGGTTTTTCCCATGCTGCGCAGATTCTGCAAAAGTTCTTTCATCTCCACACGCGCACGCGGGTCCAGACCGGAATTCGGTTCATCCAGCACCAGAAGGGAAGGATTGTGGATGAGTGCCCGTGCCACACACAGCCGCTGCTTCATTCCGCGGGAAAGCGTATCCACATAAACCTCTTTTTTGTCGGACAGATTGACAAGTTCCAGCAGATCATTGGATACCGCGGTGATCTCCCTGGAAGTCATACGGTACATGGAACCGTAAAAATCCATATATTCGCTGACTTTTAAATTGTCATACACACCAAAGAAATCCGGTACATAACCGATCTGCTTTTTGATTTCCTTCGGATGCAGCAGGGCATCCACGCCATGGATCGTAATGGTTCCTTCTGTCGGCGGCATAAGTCCGCATACCATCCGGATTGTTGTTGTCTTTCCGGCTCCGTTTGGTCCCACAAAGCCAAACAGATCCCCTTTTGGCACATGCAGATTCAGATCCCTGACCGCCTGAAATTTTCCGTAGTTTTTATACAAATGACTAATTTGAAGCATGAGACACCTCCTGACCGGCAATCGTATACAGACAGCCAAACGAAATTTCCGAGCACCTGCTCTCTATGGTTTTTCCGTAGTCTGCGGTTACTCCTTCCACTACAACAGTACCCGACACATCGTTCTGCCGCCGGATCTGGCACAGTCCCAGATACAGTGCAGCTGCCATATCCTTATGCTTATACGAGTATGTATTTCCATTCATGTTGTCTTGCGATAACACGTTGTAGACATCATCAAAATAAGAAATCTGCTGGGACAGCAGTGGTTTTTTACTTTTCCCGTCTATCGTTATGGTCTCACCTGCTTTTACATCCGAAAATACCATGACCGTATCATCCGACACGCAGACAAGATAAGGGAAATCATAGGACGTGTTGTTTGTTATGCTTCCCCCCTGTTTCTGCTGCGTGAGCACCAGACCACTGGTGTCTATGCTTCCGCATCCTTTGGCAGTTCCTGCCGCAAACAGATAAGCATTTTCAAAATTGCTCTGCGGTTTTACCCCAAGGGACAGACCCCTGTCATATTCCACCAAATAGTGATAACGGTCTGCATATACCCTGCCGGAAGATGCCATGCTGTATGATTCACTGAGACCTGAACCGCCATATGCGTAATTATCATTCAGCCGTACTTTCCACGGTTTTACCCCGGAATGATACGCATTGTAATAGGTGGCGATACCGGTGGTACTTTTTCCATCCGCCTGCTGTGCGGTCACCGAATAAACCCGTGTCTCATGCAGCTTTAAATTCCGTCCGCCGATAAATACCACACCGATAAAGATTATGCCAAGTGCCGGTACCCCCAGCCAGTACCAGTCTCTTTTTTTCATCTTGCAAAGAAAAAGATAAAGCACCGGTCCAACAACGATCACATAGACCACGATCAGAACTTTCAGCCAGGAAAAATCCAGTGCCGTATTGAGGTGGTCAATGACACCGAATGCATTTTCCCCACTCCATCCCCATTCCTCGTCATTGACATATTGGGAATAGCTCATGGAATATCCTGCCACCTGGTCATAAATTCCGTAACACAGATCCGGGGAAGCTTTCTGCATCTGTTTTTCGCCAAAAGAAATGGCACATACACCGATGGCACCATCCCCACAGGCATACACCCACCCCGGATAAGCTTCGCTTTTGCTTGCATTTATATTGTTCCGCTGCAACTTTGCAACCGGCATCTGTGAAAAATCAATCCCGGTAAATCCGGAATAACTTCCCAGTTGCTGCATTTCTTTCGATGCATCATTTTCTTCTCCCACTTTGCTGACTCTTTTGCAGCTGACCTCCATAAATGAGGAATCAAAACCACCTAGTGTATCTTTGCCGCGCTCTCCGGTTCCAATCAGCAGCCATCCACCGTTTTTCACCCATTTCTCGATTGCTTTGATCTTCTCTTTTCCAAGTGAACTCACATCGTAGGAATCAATCACAAGAAAATACAGTTCATCCAGCTGTGCCTGCAATGTATCTGCGTCCATCTGTGTCAGATATACATTCTGGTCTTTTCCGTGAAGATAATAGGTCTGGCCGCTCATGCTCATCCAGCCAAGCGCATCATAATGATCCGAAAGCACTCCCACACCAATACCGCGCTTTTCTTTGCCAAAAATACTGGCAAATGCTTCCTGTGCCACAACGTTTCCCTTTTCATCGATAAACGCCACGATTCCGTTTCCGCGCGTCTGGCTGACATCCGCATACGGAATGGTCATTGTATACTGTTTTTTTCCATTCTGTGGCAATGTCAGGCACTGTTCAAATGCGCAGCCTCCGGAGTTGTCTGTACCGGAAAACACCAGCCGCACCTTTCCGGAAAAATCCGCCCCACTGTTTTTGGCCTCCACCTGCACGACACAGTCTTTTTCCTGTTTCAGCAGTGTCACCGTTGCCGACAATGCCTGTTTCTGATCTGCATATACATTTGCTCTGCCACAAAATATGCCTAAAAATGCCAGGCATACCAGAAGCAGACTGCAGATTGTCTTTCTTATTTTCATAACCTTCTCCTTCCATAAATGCTCTTTACGGTTTCCTGTTATTTATGATAACATACGTTATTTTGGAATGACATTAAGGTTTTCTTAAAATTGTCTGGCTTATTTACAGAATTTCTTAAAATAAAAAGCCCCTGCTCTCGCAGGGACTTCCAGAACCTTCTATCAGATATAATTTTTTATTGTGCGGTGGCACGGAACATGACATTTTTGTATTTTGCAAGTACACGCATCAGAATGCTTCCAAGAACGCATACTGAAATCACCTCTCCGATTCCGACCGTCATGGCATTAAACGGGATGGTTACATTCACACCGTGGAAATATACCGCCGGAATACCGTACGCATAGACCAGCACGAACGGAACAATAATCATATTAAAAATAACCGGTGGAAATGTGCATGCAATCTTGTGATTGCGCAGCAGATAGGTACATACCGCTGCCAGCAGCGTGGCAATGCTTCCGAAAATGACATCATAAATCACGGCACCTGTCAGCAGATTCGCAAGCAGACAGCCAATCCACAGTCCCGGAATCGCTGCCGGCGTAAAAACAGGCAGGATACACAGTGCTTCGGAAAAGCGTACCTGAATCGTGTGGGATGCAAGTCCCAGTGCGTTGGCTACAAAAGTCAGCACTACATAAAGTGCTGCAATCACAGCAGCCTGAACAATAAATGTTACCTTTTTGTCTCTCATATCCATTTGTCTCCTTTAGTTTTGTTTTACGAGTGGAAGGTCTCGAACACTCGGTAATTTTTCGTGCAATCCCCTGTTTATGGGCTTTGCAACGGTTGACAGTATAGCACAGTACACCGCAAAAATCAAGAATGCAATTTTCTACTGCCGGATATTTCTTTTCCTCTCCGTTTTGTATATTCCACATTATAGCAATAACAAAACCATTTTACAACAGGCCGCTATCATGTACGCAGATACCCCTGCATACTTTTTAACGCATTTTTCTCCAGCCGCGACACCTGCGCCTGCGAAATATGAATTTCATCCGCGACTTCAATCTGTGTCTTTCCCTCAAAAAAACGCAGACGGATGATATGCTCATCCCGTTCATTCAGATGTGACAGGGCATCGGAAAGTGACAAATCCTCCACCCAGTGCTCTTCTTTGTTTTTCTTGTCCGAAATCTGATCCATCACATACAGGGTGTCCCCTCCATCCGTATAAACCGGATCAAACAGACTCAAAGGTGTCTGGATGGCATCCAGTGCATAGACCACATCCTCCACCGGAATCTCACATTCGGCTGCAATCTCTTCGAGAGTCGGTTCCTTCTGCGCATTTTTTGCCAGCCGTTCCTTTGCCTGCATGGCTTTATATGCAATATCGCGCAGCGAACGCGGAATGCGGTAACTGCTGTTATCCCGCAGATACCGGCGGATTTCACCAATAATCATCGGGACCGCATAGGTGGAAAATTTCACCCCGACACTCGTATCAAAATTATCTATTGCCTTCATCAGTCCGATACAGCCAATCTGGAACAGATCGTCCACATTTTCATTATGATTATTAAACCGTTTGATCACGGATAATACCAGCCGGAGATTTCCCTTGATGTAGGTTTCTCTGGATGCCTTGTCGCCGGCTTTTATCTTTTTGAAAAGTTCATCTTTTTCTTCTTCTTTCAGTATTGGCAGCTGGGCCGTATTTACCCCGCAGATTTCAACTTTGTACGTAGACATGGGATTCCTCCGTTATAATTGGATTTATAATAAAGGATTCCCATGTGCTGTTTTTTTATTCATTTTCATCCGGTTGTTCCGGACATGGGAAAAGCGGGACTTAAGTCCCGCTTTCCCCTCAAATTTACCGGTCCCACTTATCGCAGAGCGAATTGATCTGATCCGCAAACTTTCCAAGATCTTTATTCGCCATGCCCTGACATTTTTTAATAACGGCAATGAGACGTTCTCCCGCAATCATCAGGCGGTCAAACGCGCCGGATTTTGCACGGTAAACACCCTGTGTCTTTTTCTCCACAAGCTGTCTGCTGCCCTGTGCGATCTGCTCTCCGGTAAGCAGATCATATGCATCCCCACTGTAGGGAGCCAAAGCATCAAATCCCACATCGTTTCTGACATGTTCTGCAAACTCTACCGCTGTGGTTTCCTCGCCATGTACAATAAACACTTTCTTCGGCGGCTTCTTAAAGTTTGCAATCCATGCGGTCAGATGATCCCTGTCCGCATGACCACTGATACCCGGAAGGTTTACGATGCTTGCTCTGACCTCAATTTCCTCTCCGAAAAGCTTTACCTTTTTGACTCCGTTTAACAGAGAATAGCCCAGCGTTCCCGGCACCTGATAGCCGACAAACAGAATCGTGGAATCCGTCCGCCACAGATTGTGTTTCAAATGATGCCGGATACGACCGGCTTCGCACATGCCGGAAGCCGAAATAATCACTTTGGATTTCTGGTTGAAATTGATCATCTTGGATTCTTCACTGGAAACTGCCACTTTCAGTCCCGGAAACCCGATCGGGTTGATGCCCGACTGTACCAGCTGTCTTGCTTCCTCATCAAAGCACTCTTCCACACTCTTATGGAAAATATTTGTTGCCTCCACGGCAAGCGGACTGTCGATATATACTTCAAATCCCGGATACTCCGGCAGCAGCCCCTCGGTTTTGATCCGGCGCATATAGTAAAGCATTTCCTGCGTCCTGCCGACAGAAAATGCCGGAATGACCAGATTTCCGCCTTTGGTAAACGTGGAATTCATCACCTTTGCCAGTTCTGCCGCATAATCCGGCGGTGTATTGTGATTGCGGTTTCCATAAGTGGATTCCATGATCACATAGTCCGCTTCCTCAAGATATTCCGGATCACGGATCAATGGACGGTTGTAGTTTCCAATATCCCCGGAAAAGACAAGTTTTCTTGTCTCGCCATCCTCAGTCACCCATATTTCAATGGAGGAGGAGCCAAGCAAATGCCCCGCATCGACAAACCTTATGGTCAGTCCCTCGCAGATCTGCACCGTTTCATGGTATGTACACGGAACGAAATGCTCTAAAACCCCCTGCGCATCCTCCATGTTATACATCGGTGTCACTTCCGGCCTTCCTGCACGCCGCGCCTTGCGGTTTTTCCATTCTGCCTCAAATTCCTGAATATGTGCCGAATCCTTCAGCATGATATTACACAGTTCACAGGTTGCCGTTGTTGCAAAAATCTTTCCCCGGAACCCGTGATTATACAAAAGTGGGAGAAGTCCGGAATGATCAATATGGGCATGCGTCACAAACACATAATCAATCGTTGCCGGGTTAACCGGTATCTCCTGATTCACATACAGATCCGCCCCCTGTTCCATACCACAGTCCACCAGAAAATGAGTCTCCCCAAATGCCACATAATGGCAGCTTCCCGTCACCTCACGGTCTGCCCCTAAAAATTCAATCTTCATAAAAACCACGCCCTTTCATCCTGCTGTCCTTGTTATTTTGCATATAAATTTTACTATTTCAGAGCAAATTTTATGTAATTAGTATAGCACACTTACACATTATTTTGAATTGATTTTTTCAGCCGCACCATAATTTTTTTCTCCAGTCTCGAAATATAGGATTGCGAAATTCCAAGCAGGTCTGCCACTTCTTTCTGGGTCATTTCCCTGCCGTCTTTTCTTCCGATTCCATAGCGCAGACAGATAATTTCTTTTTCCCGCGGAGTCAGCGTATTAACCGCAGTGCGGAGAAGCATGATCTCTGCCTCATTCTCCATATCCCGGTAAATGATATCTTCATCGGTTCCAAGAATATCCGAAAGAAGAAGTTCGTTTCCATCCCAGTCCACATTCAACGGCTCATCAATTGATACCTCCAGCTTCACTTTATTATTTCTGCGCAGATACATAAGAATCTCATTTTCGATACACCGGGACGCATAAGTCGCCAGTTTGATCTTCTTTTCCGGATTAAATGTATTGATTCCCTTGATCAGCCCAATCGTTCCGATGGAGATCAGATCCTCCACACAGATTCCGGTATTTTCAAATTTCCGTGCCAGATATACCACCAGACGCAGATTGTGTTCGATCAGCTGCTTTCTTGCGTCTTCGCGCGTCATGGGTTCACTGTCCCCATGCAGCCCGCTTAAAGCGATAAGACAGCGGTTCTCCTGTTCCCGCTCCAAAGGTGGTGGCAGTACATCTGCCCCTCCTATGTAAAAAACCTCATCATCCGTAAAAAACAGGCGGATTCTCTTCCACACCAGTTCAAACAGTGAAAACATTACGTTTCTCCTTTCTCAGTTTTTTTGTCATTTGGGATGGATCTTTTGTGCAGCCACAGCGGTCTGCCACCGATGCATGCAAAATCAGCTGATACGGTTTATTGCACAGCACCCCATTTTCCGCGCAGCCAACCCATACCTGTTTCCAGTCACAGAATTTTGCCGGCTCCGTCTCCACTTTCATCCCATCCATGCAGTACACCTGCAATTTTCCATGCGGATTTCCGAGTGCACGGTATGGAATCTCCTTTTGTACCGTTTTTTCATCGACAAGCTTCTGCAGCAGGGCTGCATCTGCAATATGTACCGGATTCCCACTTAATGGCATGGTTAAAAGATTGCCGGAATCCAGCAGTCCGATACATGGAACCGACACCGTTTTGTTATACAGAACCACAGACATCTGTCGCTTTTGCCTCTGCACCGACACCACAAGATTTTTGACAAGTACGTAAGTGATTCCGGCCGTTGCCAATGCGGTATACAGATACAGATTTTCCAGTCCCGTCAGATTGTAAACTGCAGTTGCCACTCCGTTTAACAATACAATGGACAACCAGCTGCTTAAAATTCTCACCATCCTCTGTTTTTTATTTTCCCTGCCAAACGCAAGAAAAACCATAAGCGGCACGATGCCGATGGCAGTACACAGAACGGTAATTGCATAAGGCAGCACCATCAGTCCAAACGCTTCAAGTCCCGTGCCGGAAACCGCCGCAGCCAACATGCGCAGATTCCGGTGACAGACTGCACTTTTGCAAAATACACAGGTAAGGGATAATACAAGAAAATTCATCAGAAAGTTTTGTTTCAGAAAGATATCAATATAGAATACATATATAAAAAATCACCTCCTGTCTCTGCTCCTATTATAAGAAAAATATTCCTCATAATTTGGCAAAAACAAGAGGTTGTTATTTGGAAATTATCGACATATTGTGCGATTTTATCTTCTAGGATTCTTCAGGAAATCCGGAATATTGATTTCTACCGGCTTTACATTACTCTCTACCGGCTTCGGACGCTGGATTCCGGAATAGTTCGAAGCGGAAGGAGCCGGTGCCTGTGCCTGCGGCTGATTGACTGGTCTGCTTCCCACACCGGTACCTGTATTGACATAATTGCTGTTATTAACCCCCGGAAAACTATTGTTTCCAGAAGCAGCTGCACGGCTAACAATTCCAACGGAACCTGTCGGACGGACATTGTTTGTATTCGGATATACCATACGGCCACCGATTCCACCCGCCTGCTGCTGTGGCTTCATCTTCATGGATGGATTCTCCAGTCCGGTTGCAATTACAGTGATCGTAGCTTCATCTGTCATGGTCTCATCATACTTTGCACCAAAGATGATATTTGCATCTTCTCCTGCCAGATCCTGTACATAGCTTGCTGCATCATTTGCATCCATCAGGGAAATATCACCGGAAATATTGATGATTACATGGCTTGCACCATTGATGGTTGTCTCAAGAAGCGGAGATGCAACGGCAAGTTTCACTGCCTCGATTGCTTTCTCATCGCCCTTGGCATTACCGATACCGATATGTGCCATACCCTTGTCCTTCATAACGGTCTGCACATCGGCAAAATCCAGATTGATAAGTGCCGGCAGATTGATCAGATCTGTGATTCCCTGTACTGCCTGCTGTAATACTTCGTCTGCTTTCTTTAATGCATCCGGCATGGAAGTACGTCTGTCAACGATCTCTAAAAGTTTATCGTTTGGAATAACGATCAGGGTATCCACGCTCTCTTTGAGTTTTTCAATACCGGATACGGCATTGATCATACGTTTCTTTGCCTCAAACTTAAATGGCTTTGTCACAACTCCAACGGTCAGGATTCCCTGCTCCTTGGCAATCTTTGCAACGACCGGTGCTGCACCGGTACCGGTACCGCCACCCATACCACAGGTAACGAATACCATATCTGCACCCTTGACTGCAGCGGATAATTCTTCTGCACTTTCCTCTGCTGCTTTCTCGCCGATCTCCGGCTGTGCTCCTGCACCAAGTCCTTTTGTAAGCTTTTCTCCGATCTGTATCAACGTAGGAGCCTTGCAAAGCTGCAACGCCTGCTTATCTGTATTTACTCCGATAAATTCGACTCCACCTATATTCTCATCAATCATGCGGTTCACAGCGTTATTACCAGCACCACCTACACCAATCACGATAATTTTGGCACTCGTATCTGTCTCTGTTGTCCGAATCTCCAGCATGGTTCTTCCTCCTCTTTCCTATAGCCCTGCGGCACCGTGAAACATAAAAATGTTTCATACGTACCCATATAGACTATAATATAATTTTTCATACAAATAATCAACCGAAAATTATGATTTTTTATTATCTTTTTTCGAACTTTCCGTTTTGTCAAACACAATATTTGTCGTTTCTTCTGTCCAGTTTTCTAAATGTAGTGTTCCTTCCATTCCCTGCAGCTGCGGCTTGATTTTTGCCAGCCGCTCCACTTTCTGGGTCAGAAATTCCAGGGAACCCATGGAAACTTTAACCGTCCCGTATGTCAGAACCGGCTCATTTTCCACACCATAGGTAATGGAATCCGGGATCAGATCATTGCGTTTTAAAGCCTGCGTCAGCGTCAGAAGCTGCTTTAGCCGCTTTGAACCGATCGGCAGCTTTTCATACTGCACTACTTTTTTACAGTCAATCCCAAGGATCTGCGGTGTATCCTCAATCACACGGTCAGACAATTCTGTCACAATCCCGTCTTTGTCGAAATAGACATTCTTATTGATCGAGGAGAGATACAGATATCCCATGATTCCTTTCTCATACACTTTGATATGCAGAGTCTGCGGATCTTTCAGGCTGATCTCCATCGTGTCCACAAACGGAACTTCACTGGTATTGACAAATTTATATTTCAGGAATACATACAGGGAATTCCAGGAATACTCATCGTTTAATACTGCTTTTTCAATCACTTTGGCATCGTAGAGTTTGTTTCCCTCCACCTCCACATTTTTTACTTTAAAAACGGTAAAAATGATCAGAACTGCCAGCGCAAGCACAATCAGGATTCCCAGTATCACCTGCAGAATGTTTTTTCTTTTTTTCTTTTTTCTTCGTTCTTCTTTAATCATGACAAACCTACTCGATCGTATCCAGACGGATGCCCTTCGACACGCTCAGCGCAAGCCCCATCTCTGCCATAAGGAATACAAGCGAGGTACCTCCGTAACTGATAAACGGCAGAATGACACCGGTATTCGGAATCGTATTGGTAACAACCGCAATATTTAAAACTACCTGAATCGCAATATGTGACATAATGCCCGTCACCAGAAGTGCCCCGTACAGATCCTTTGCATTATTGGCAATGACCATCATCCGCCAGAGCATCAGGACAAACAGAAGAATGACACAGACGGCACCGAAAAGGCCGAGTTCCTCACAGATAATGGAAAAAATCATATCATTCTGTGCCTCCGGCACATTGCCAAGCTTCTGCAGGCTCTGTCCGAGTCCTTTTCCAAACAGCTTGCCGGATCCGATTGCATAGAGTGCCTGCATGGTCTGATATCCCTTATCTCCCGCTGTCTCCGGATGTTTCCATGCCTCCACACGGTCACTCCGGTAAGACGCGATATTGATAAATGCGAAAATAAACAGCACCCCCAGCACGGCAACCACAAAAAACTCTTTGTACTTCGGGCTTGCCACAAACAACATACAGACAGCAATCCCAAGAATGATAATCGCCGTACTCAGGTTGTTTACCGCGACAAACACAACAAGCGGCACCAGACGGATTCCTACTTTTGCCATGCTTGAAACCTTATCCAGCTGCTTGGGAATACGCTCGATCAGCATCGCCAGATAAATAATGACGGCAATCTTTGCAAGCTCCGATGGCTGAAAGCCAATCGGTCCGACCTGAATCCAGCGGGACTGTCCGTGGGAGCTTCGCGTCAGCCCCGGTATCTTTGCCAGAACGACAAAGCAAAACCCCAGGGCTCCCCAGTATGCCAGCCTTCCGAATTTTCTCCACACATGATAATCCTTCTTTGCAAAATAGAACATAAAAACAAGACCGATTGCAATATTTCGCGCCTGCAGTTTCAGATAATGTGCACTGTCCCCATATTTATTTGCTGATGTATACGAACTGGAACTGTAAAGCATCACCAGTCCAAAACACAATAGGAAAATAATGATAAACAACAGATTATAGTCAAAATATGTTATTTTCTTTTCCCCACGTCTCCGTTTCGGCACGACTCACTACTCCTCTAATCCACGAACGATTTCCTTGAATATCCGGCCACGCTCCTCATAGTTCGGGAACATGCCCCAGCTGGCACATGCCGGTGAAAGCAGAACCGCATCCCCGGATACTGCATGGTCATAGCAGTAACGGATCGCTTCCTCAAAGGTCTCACAGCGCACGGTATCCATAAACCCATGCTTATGCGCACACACTTCGATCTTTTCTGCTGTCTGTCCGATCAGCACCAGTTTTTTTACTTTTCCGTCAAATGCATCAATCCACTCATCGTATGTGGACTGCTTATCATAACCGCCTCCGATCAGAAGCGTTGGACGGTTCATCGCACGGATTCCCTGAATAGCGGCATCCGGGTTGGTTCCCTTGGAATCGTTGTAAAAACGGACACCTCTTTTTTCGGTCACATACTCGATCCGGTGTTCTACTGCCTGGAAACGCTTCAGCACCTCCACGATTTTCTCCATCGGCACTCCGAAATTCACACTCATGGCAGTTGCGGCCATAACATTTTCATAGTTATGTCGTCCCAGCAGATTCAGATCATTGACATTGATCACCTTCTCGGTGTTTCCGTCATGCGCATAAAAGATTTCCTCTCCGTCGAGATAAAATCCTTCAGCAAGTTTTCTTGCACTGCTGAACCAGACCACATGCACCGGTGCGCTCTCTCCGAATGCCCGAAGCACCTCATCCTCATAATTGAGTACACACACCTCATCGTTTGTCTGGTTGGTGGTAATCGCCTCTTTGGTCCGGATATAACACTCCATCGTATGATGACGGTTCAGATGATCCGGCGTAATATTTAAGATTGCGGATATTTCCGGATGAAACTCATGAATGGTTTCCAGCTGGAAACTGCTGATCTCTGCGACGGTTACGGTTTCATCCGTCATTGTGGCAGCCTCGGAAGTATACGGAATTCCGATATTTCCAACCACGCGCACATCCTTGAAATAATTTTTCATGATTTCTCCGGTCAATGCTGTCGTAGTGGTCTTTCCGTTTGTTCCGGTGATTGCAATCAGTCTGCCTTTTGCGAAAGAATATGCAAGTTCAATCTCGCCCCAGATGCAGACGTTCTGTGCACGCATCCGCTCTACGACCGGCAGATCCGTCGGGACGCCCGGACTTAAGACTGCTACATCAAATGCGCGCAGCTGCTCATCCGTCAGCTCCCCCAAAAGCACCGGCATTCCTTTCAGTTTCGGTGCCTTTTCATATAACTTTTCTACATCCAGATCTTTGTTTCCATCATAGAGAACAGTTTCAATTTTTTTATCCAATAACAGTTCTGACGCAGCAATGCCGCTCTTTCCGGCTCCCACAACCAGAACCTTTTTTCCTTCAAGTTTCATTACGATCAACCTCCATCTTTGCGTATAATTACGATTATAAGGTATTTACTGCTCCAATTCAAGGTAAGGCAGTATGTTTTCGAAAATTTCCTTTGCCACAGGAGCCGCAATGGTACCGCCATAATAAATGCCGGAAGGGTTCCTTATGATCACAAGTACCAGAACTTTCGGATCATCCGCCGGTGCAAACCCCAGAAACGAGGAGATGTACTTATGTGCGGAACGGGGCAGGGTCTGTGAAGTGGCTGTTTTTCCGCCAATCTCATACCCCTCAATATATGCTTTGTTTCCGCCTCCCTCGGATACCACTTTTTCCAGCAAAAAACGCATTTTTTCCGACGTTTCCTCCCTGCAGATTCCCTCCTGCGCCGGAAAATCAAACGTTTTTATTACTTTTTTGTCTCCATTCTCCACCTGCATTCCGACGTGCGGTGTCACGCGGTTTCCTCCATTAATAATAGAAGAAACGGTGGTTGCCAGCTGGATCGGTGTGATCTGAAATGACTGTCCGAATGAGATGGTTGCCAATTCCACAAGCCCGATCTTTTCCCGCTTGTGCATGATGGTCGAAGCCTCTCCCGGCAGGTCAATCCCCGTTTTATGTAACAGACCGAACTGCTCAAAATAGTCATAAAAGTGATCGGCACCGATCCGAAGTCCCACATTGATAAACACGGGATTGCAGGAATTTTCGATCCCTTCCACAAAGCTTTCCGCCCCATGCCCGGTCGTTTTGTGGCAGCGAATCCTGCGGTCCTCCACCACGATATATCCCGGACAGTGAAACCGGTCTTCCAAAGAAACCACGCCTTCTTCCAGTGCTGCTGCCGCGGTAATCACCTTAAACGTTGATCCGGGCTCATACGTATCATTGATGCATTGGTTTCGCCACATCCGGTTACAGTATTCCTGCTCCTTTTTGGTACCCTCATACTCCTTATACTCCTCAATCAGCTGAAACGGCTCATTCAGATGAAATTCCGGATAATCCACCATTGCCATGACGGCTCCGTCGGAAGGATTCATCACAATAATACTGACAGAATCCGCTTCTTTCTGAATATATGCTTTATTTGCCGCCTGCATGGCAAACATCTGAATATTTGCATCCAATGATGTGCGCAGATTATTTCCGGCAACAGGTTCTTTGCGTTCCTCTCCGATATTGTCAACTTCCACACCACGGGCATCCGTTGTCGTCAGAATCAGACCATCGGTTCCCTCCAGATATTTGTCGTACACACTTTCCAGTCCGATAATTCCCTGGTTATCCCCGCCGGTAAACCCGAGCACTTTTGAGGCAAGCGTATCGTATGGATAATTCCGTTTATAATCCTCATCCACTTTCACCCCTGCATAGCCATAGGCAAGAATCCGGTTTCCGGTTTCCTTATCGACATTACTTTTGATCTTCTCGAGAGACGAATATTTTTCTACCCGCCTGCGGATCTTTTCTTCCGGAATTCCAAGCTCCTTTACGAGCATGGCAATGACGGCTTCCGGTTCCTTTATCTGGTTATGTATGACAGAAATGGTGCAGACTGATTTGTTATCTGCCAGTACTACACCATTTCGATCCAGAATTTTGCCTCTGGCGGCTTTTATTTTTCTTTCTCTCTGCTGCAGATCTTTTGCCTGCGTCTCATAATATTTTCCCTCAAAAAGCATAAGATAGACCAGACGCCCGCACAAAACCATCGACATCAGAACAACAGAAAAGAATATGATACATATTTTTCTGCGGTGATAGGTTTTATTCCACTCCATGAAAAGCACCACGATCCTTTTCTTAAAGCATATGCACTGCAGAGCCTTTCTAAGAACTCTCTGTCTTTAGTTCTTCTTTTTCTTTTCATTTCTGGACTTGGTTCCATTATGCTTTCCGGTATACTGTGAGCTGTCTTTTGACCCGGTAACATCATAGCCCTTGTTTACACCGGTCTTCTTTTCATCCGGATAAATATTCATATACGGAAGAACTTCTTCTAAGATCTCACGCGCAATGTTCTGCGCAAACACGCTGTGCGGCTGGTCTGCCACATTTGGTTCATTCACAACCACATAGATCAGTACCTGCGGATTGTCGTATGGGGCAAATCCCATAAATGAAACAAGATATTTTCCGTTTCCACGCGGAAACTTCTGTGCGGTTCCTGTTTTACCGCCCATAGAATATCCATCCACTTTTGCCGTATTTCCCGTACCTTCCTTTACGACACTCTGCAGATAATCCCGGATTTTATCGCTGGTACTCTGGGAAATGGTCTGTTTCACAGCTTTCGGTTCCACCGTGGAAATCGTATTTCCTGTCGAATCTGTGATTTTGGTTACCAGATGCGGCTGATAATAAGTTCCGCCATTGATCAGTGACGCAAATCCACTCACCATCTGGACCATCGTACAGTTATAGTTCTGTCCGAATGCATTGGTTGCCAGATCGATCGGTTTCATATCTTCCACCTGATACATCAAAGATGCGGTATTTGCCTCTCCCGGCAGATCAATTCCCGTTTTCTGTCCAAATCCATAGATGGACTGGTACTCTGTAAAATGATTCTTTCCGATTTTGTATGACATCTGCATGATGGCATCATTACAGGAATCCATAAGTGTCTTCCGGACGGTTTCTATTCCATGTCCGTAGCGCGCCACGCAGCGCACCTTCTGTCCATTAAAATCCTCGTACCCATCACAGTCAAATGTCATTTTATCTTTGATTGTTCCGGTTTCGAGTCCACACGCAACCGTAAAAGGTTTCTGTACAGATCCCGGCTCATACGTTGAGGATACACAAAAATTCTGCCATATCTCATTGAGCGCATCCATTTTTTCATCCTCAGACATGCGCTTGATCTGTTTTTTGGTGTACCACTTGCTCAGATCTCTCGGATTGTTCAGATCCACGTTTGGATAATCTGCCATGGCAAGGATTTCTCCGTTGTTTGGATTCATGACAATCGCTGCCGTATTGATACTTCCGGTTCCTTTATAATAGTTGTCCCGGTATTTTTCATTCCAGTCTTTGATTTTTTCTTCAACGATGGACTGGATATTTGCGTCGATGGATGTCACCAGCGCATCCCCGTCCTGTGCATCAATGACGGTCTTTTCAAAATCGCTGTCCGAGTCCAGATAACCGTACTCCCGCCCATTGATTCCGTTTAATGTACTGTTGTAATAATTCTCCAGTCCGGTTGTACCGACATTCCCGGAAGAAGTAAAACCAATCACGGAAGAGGCTAAAGATCCAAACGGATAATTCCTCTGATATTCTTTTTCAAACCAGACACCCTTGATATCCGGGTTCACTTTGTTTCCCTTTTTGTCTACGGCATCCTGCAGTTCCACAAAAGGCTGTACTTCGTCATATGGTACTTTCTTGGCAAGTACAATATAGCGTTTATCCTTTTTTTCTTTTATAATTCTGCGGATCTCCGTTTCATCCAATTCCGGGAAACATTTCACCAGTGCTTCCACGGTCGGATCAACATACTCTTCTTTGTCATTGACAACGGTACAGTCTAAAATCACATTATAGACTGCCACACTGGTAGCAAGAACCGTACCAGAACGGTCGATGATTTCTCCCCTCTGGTACGGAATCGTTTTACTGTCATAGGACTGCATGGAAAGTACTTTTTTCTGATAGGTTTCCCCTTTCGTGTGTTCAATATAAGTCAATCTGCCGACCAGTCCACACAAAACAGCCAGAATAAGGGAAAACAAAACCATCAGTTTTGTCCGCATCTTCCGGTTAAATTTCTGTGCCGGTCTTCTTCTCTTTCTTCTCACATCTGACTCCTGTTATTTGGATGGAATATCCTCATACTGATCCATGAAATTGCTGTTTTCCACGGTATAATATACCACCTGTTTTTCCGTTGGATATTTCATGCCAAGCTTTTTCATTGCCACTTTTTTGATATGTTCAAGGTCTGTTGAAGTTGTAAGATTTTTATAACGTGCATCATTGTCCGCGCGAAGATCTGCCAGCTGACTCTCCAGATTTGCCACATTTTTCATTCGTGTCGTCATCTGCGACTGCATTTGTACAAACAAAACGGCAGTCAGTGCAGTGATCACTACACATGCCGTAAGAAATACCACATACCCGCGGCTCATCTCCATCGCTCTCTGGCGATTCCTTCTCGCTGCATTTCTACGGTTTTTGCGGCGTCTTGCCTCTTCGATTTCTTTGCGTGTTCTCTGATTGTGTCGAACCGGTGTGTCCAGTTCTCTCACGGTATTCCCGTTTACATAATAGTTTTTACTGCTCATAACGCTTCCCTGCTTTCCATTCCATCTTCCACACGCTCAAACACGCGTAATTTTGCACTCTTTGATCTGCTGTTCTCTTCGAGTTCCTTCTCCGAAGGCAGAACGGGCTTTCTTGTCACCACACGTCCTTTGGATTTCTTTCCACATACACAGACCGGGAAATTGCTCGGGCATGTACACGGATTTTCGTTCTTTTTGAAGTTGGATTTTACAATACGGTCTTCCAGTGAATGAAATGTGATAATGCAGATTCTTCCCCCATCATCCAACAAATCAATCATGGTATCTAACGTATCGCGAAGTACATCAAGTTCATGATTCAGCTCAATGCGGATTGCCTGATACGTCCGCTTGGAAGGATGTCCTCCGGTCACCTGTACTTTCATCGGGATGGCTCCACGGATGATTGCGTTGAGTTCCCCGGTCGTTTCAATCGGTTTTTCTTTCCGCGCCTGTACAATATGCTTTGCAATATTCTTTGCGAACCGATCCTCTCCATAATCACGAATTATGCGGAACAGTTCCGCTTCACTGTAATCGTTCACAATGTCCCTTGCGGTCAGGCGCTGACGCTTGTCCATCCGCATATCCAGCGGTGCATCCTCACTCCGGTAGGTAAAACCGCGTTCCGGTGTATCCAGCTGGAAAGAAGAAACTCCCAGATCGAGAATGATTCCATCCACTTTTTCGATTCCGAGATTCTTCAACACGTCTGCCATCTGTGCATAATTGCTTCTTACGATGGTAACCCGGTCTGCATAATCTTTCAGTCTCTCTGTGGCAGCGGCAATGGCATCCGCATCCTGGTCGATTCCGATGAGTCTTCCGGTTGTCAGATGTCTGCATATTTCCAGTGAATGTCCGCCTCCCCCAAGCGTTCCATCCACATAAATGCCATCCGGGCGAATATGTAATTGTTCAATTGTCTCGTTCAAAAGAACGGAATAATGTTTAAACTCCATATTTAGATTCCAATTCCCAACTCTGCCATATGCTCTGCGATCTCATCCATATCGTCAAAATCGTTGTTTTCCAGATACCGTTCTTTGCTCCAGATCTCCACACGACTGAATACACCAACGGAAACAACTTCTTTATCGATTCCTGCGTATTCCCTCAGATTCGCCGGAAGTAAAATTCTTCCCTGCTTGTCCACTTCGCAGTTTGCAGCTCCTGCAAAAAAGAATCGCATAAACTTTCTTGCATCTTTTGAAGTCAGTGGTTTTTCACGAAGACTCTCCTCAATCCGTTTCCATTCTTCCTGGGAATAAACAAACAGACAGCCATCCAGTCCCTTTGTCACAACAAATTCATTGCCAAGTTGTTCCCGGAACTTGGAAGGTACGATCAGTCTGCCTTTTGCATCAACCGAATGATTGTATTCGCCCATAAACATGGCAGACTCACCTCCCCTTCCTCATTTTCTGAACTTCTGTTTTCTCACCACTTTGTACCACAAAATGGATTTTTTACTCCACTTTCCACCACTATGTAACCATAATACCCTAAAATCACCCTGAAATCAAGGGTTTTTCCCGTTCTTTCTTGAAAATGGATAGACGATTGCCGTATTTTTTTCCAAAAAAATCCTCCACACGTTTCCACGTGTGGAGGATTTTCCCATCCAGATGTATTTTATGCTGTTTTTTTGTGCCGACGGATATGCCAGATGATGATCCAGGAAACCGATACGATCACAAGAAGCGCTGCAAGTGCCATGGACACCGGATAACCGATGACCGGGAGCAACAGCTGGTCCGTCCGCAGGGATTCTATCCAGAACCTTCCAATCCCATACCCTGCCAGATACAGTAAAAAGACTTCCCCATCAAACCGCTTGTGTTTAGTAAACAGGATCAGAAGGATCAAAAGAATCAGATTCCACAAGGATTCATAGAGAAACGTGGGATGTACCTGGATATAAGAGGTACCATTTACTTCCACCACGTGCTGCAGCAGGCTGTCCGTCACATCCGAGGATCGGACAGCAGAAAGCGGCAGCTGCATGGCAAACAACCCGTCCGTATAACCGCCAAATGCCTCCCTGTTAAAGAAATTTCCCCACCGGCCGATAACCTGTCCTAAGACCAGACCAAGTCCCGCGGTATCGCAAAGCAGACCCATGGACAGTTTCCGTACCCGTGAAAACACAAATACGGTAATGATTGCCGCAATCACGCCTCCGTAAATCGCCAGACCTCCCTGCCGCAGATTGAACACACTCAGCAGATCGTCCTTGTATAAATCCCAACGGAATATCACATAATAAACCCGCGCCCCAATGACAGAACAGATAATGGCAACGAGTGCCAGGTCAAAATAAGTATCCGTTTTCTGGCCGGTCCGTTTTGCCATCCAGCAGGCGATTCCAAGTCCTGCTAACATTCCAATTGCAATCACAATTCCATAATATGCCACCGAAAAATTTCCGATCATGATATTTTTTCCGACATGGTGCAGATAAATATGTAAATGTGGAAAATTAATACTGTAATCCGTTAGTTGTTCCATTCCTTTTCTCCTTTCACTGGCAGGGCGGCAGTCTGCCGCCCATATGCCCCTGTCAGCAGCTACATACAAAACTGCCGCACTCTGTCTCCCTGCTGCTGTCTGCATGTCCGCCGGAAATACCAATGTGTCCTGCATGACAGGCATGATCCTCGTTGAATTTGCACTCACACGCTTCACAGCTGACGGTTGTATCTTTTTTGACATCTGTTGTATGACAGGACTGACATCCACATCCTTTCGGTGCAAAACTTCCACAACAGGTTTCGGAAGAAGTTTTTGCCTGTGTTCCTTCCACCTGAATATCCGTTCGTCTGCAGCAGTTGTCTGCATTATAAGAACAGTTTACCACATTACAATCCAGTTTTGTCATCTTACATACCTCCTTGTGTTAAATCATCGCTGCCACATCAGTATGTACCAAACCACATGGTCTTATTCTGTTCCTGTTCTTCTTTTTAAAAAAGCCCGGTATCAGTTTTTCTGATACCGGGAATTTGTATTTCAAAATTTGAAAATTATTTATTCTTTCCACAGCAGAATTTGTATTTCTTTCCACTGCCGCATGGACACGGATCATTACGTCCAACCTTTTTGCCGACGATAACCGTACCGGATTTTTTCTGTTCCATATACAGTCTGTGCTTTGTCTCTTTATCAAAAATGTCATCCCACATCGGAAGATTGTAAAGCCAGTCAGCCTTGGCATCTACCATGTTCTTGTACAGCTTTTCCTTATCGAAAACAAGATTTACCCTGGTATTCTCATCCATTGTTTCGATTGGATTGTCGTTTACCAGACTGTCATTGATTCCGTCTAAGAAACCAGCCATCTCCAGAATGGTAAGTCCATACTTATCAGCAAGTTCTTTTACCGTTCCTTCTACTTTTTCATCCGGGTTTGTCAATAATTTCTCATACACACCCTTCTCTAACAGGAAATATCTCTGCCAGAATTTCTGAAGTTCCCCCTGACTTGCGTTCTCATTGTAGGCAATTTTCTGCCAATCCTGCAATATAGCCATTTTTATACCACCTTTATCACTTACGAATTTACATGCCTTGATGCATGTATGTTTATTATAACAAAATGTCTGCCATTTTCCAAGCCCTTTCTTGACGAAACCTGCCATTTCCCGTATCATAAAGTTACGGTTTACAGGTTTCCTGCAAATAGCATATTTAGCCAAGGAGGTTGTTCATATGAAAAAAGGAAAACAGATTCTTGCCATCATTGGCATCATTTTACTGATTGTTCTGTACTTAAGTACACTGGTATGCGCCATCACAGACAATACCGGAACCATGAAAATGTTCAAAGCTTCTATCTTTGCCACCTTCGTGATCCCGGTACTGATCTGGGCTTATACGTTCCTATACAAACTTACGCACAAGAAATAATTATTTTTCTGTTGTTTCTGTAGTCTGGACAGATTCTGTCTCTGTTTCCAGAACACTTTCTGTCACATTTCCCATGGATGCATTTGGTCCGTCATTCTCTGTGGAATCCAGTTTCCCTGCGTTTTTGCTGATAAAAATATAAGCAACAACGCAGATCACCAGAAGAATGACCACCACAAGCATCTGTATTTTCTGCTTTTTCATTCTTTATTTCTTTCTCCTTACCATAAAGATTACAATTCCTCCGGCCAGTAACAGGATTGGAAGAATAATGGTAACCAGCAGTCCCAGAAGTGCCGCATGTAATGCATTTACTGTCAGATTACTGAGCGTGTACTCTTTTTCCGGAATTACGCTGCCGGCCGACTGGGTATCTGTGATCATATTTCCGATCACACCGGAAAACAGTGATGCATTGTTTGTCGTCATCTGACTTGCCTCATCGCTGAATACATACGGGCTTGCGAATACCACAAGCTGCGTCGTGTGATCATCATCGACTTTATCTTCTACCGCCAGTCCGACACTAAACGGTCCCTTGTCGTCTCCGTCTTCGTATCCATAATCCTGCATACTGTTTGGATTGTTCTTTGCAACCGCATCATCGGAAGTATCCAGTAAAGAAGTATACGTTGTCTTACTCTCCTCTGTACTCTCCGTGTCATCCGTCGTGCTATTCTGCGGATAATTGATTCCCAGAGAAATCGGAAGATATACATATCCGCCGGAAAGACTTCCGGTATACGAACTGCTGTTTACATTTGGCAGCAGATACAGCGGACCTCCCATATTGTAATAATGCTGTGCATCATTATCCGCGATCGGCCCTGTGGTAAAGCTTACTCCGTAAGTATCCAGAATCGATGCAAAATTCGGCATCTCGGTCTCGGAATACATTCCCACGATAATCGCTTTTCCGCCTTTTTGCAGATAATCAATTACTTTCTGTGCATCATTTTTATTAAAATCTTTCTGCGGTGCATTGATAATAATCGCTGCCGCATCCTTCGGAACACTTTCTTCATTTAACAGTTCCACGGAAGACAATGTCATATTGGATTTGCTGATGACATCCGAAAATGCACTTCCGATTGCAGCCTCATCATGTCCGGTGATCTGGTATACGACAGGGAGCTGGTTCGCATCCATCGTTACATACTGGATGGCACTTGTAATCTGTCCTTCCGCATCGAATCCCTTCAGTTCGTTGTTGTAGGAATATGTGGAATAATCCATGTTTGACTGATAATCATAGATATCATAATAATCTATCACTTTCGAACGCTTGTCACTGACAACGATCAGACTGTTGCTGGTCGGTGCAATGTCCGTATAGTCCTTATAAAAATAAGGTTTACTCTTCGGATTGACGTATTTTACCCTGATATGCCCGGACAGATCTTTGTAACGCTCCAGCATGGAATCAATCTGTGCGTCCTTGCTTTTTTCCGCTGCCAGAACATAGATGGTCACATCACTTTTCAGTTTTTTCATGGTCTTTTTCGTATCCTTTGTAATGGAATACAATTTAGAATACGAACAGTCCACCGAGGTAATTCTCGTCGGCAGCGCATCGACTGCCAGGTTGGCAACCACGGCAAGAGCGAAAACTACGACAATAAAACTGCTTGAAAAAACGCTGAGCGAAAATGTCTTTTTGCTGATGCTCCAACGCCGTTTCTGAATGGCCTGCACGGTAAAGAAATTAAATAATACAATAACCGTTACATAATAGAGGATTGCCGTAATGTCCAGACAGCCCCCCTGGAATTTTTCAAACGGTGCATACAGATCCAGACAGTTTAAAATCTTTGTCAGCCAGTTTCCATCCGATGAAATAAGTCCTGTCAGACTCTGCATCATATAACTGATAAACAGTACCACAAACGTCAGAACTGCCGCAATCACCTGGCTTTCCGTCAATGCGGAAATAAACATACCTACCGCAATGGAAGCTGCTCCATATAACCAGAACGCCAGTATGGCAATATAGCTCTCGCCCATGGGAATTGTTCCAAACGCCCGTAAAATGAGCGGTGTCACACAGAAAACTGCAATATCCACGGTAAACACCGCAAGCATTGCCAGATATTTTCCGAGCACAACCTTTGCCACCGGTACCGGTGCTGTCAGCATCAGCTGATCCGTTTTATTTTTCCGGTCCTCTGCAAAACTGCGCATCGTAAGGATCGGTACCGCAATCATAAAAATAATCGTAATGGCACTTAACGTATAATACAGATATGGATATCCCTGCCGGAGATTATACACATAAAAATACAGTCCGAACAGTGCCATAAGGGCGGCCACAAACAGCCAGCCGATCACATTCTGGAAATACGACCGGAATTCTCTTTTTAACACAGCAAACATTACTGTGCACCTCCTTCCTGGGTAATCTCAAGGAATACATCTTCAAGAGATTTCGTCACGGTCTTCATCTCCAGCACCAAAACGTTATGCTCTGCCATCTGCCGGAAGACTTCTTCCCGCACATCGGCACCTTTCTTTGCATAAATACGGATTTTATCATGATCCGCCTGCTCAACCCTTGCAATGTTTTCTTCTCCCTGTAAGTATCCGGCTGCTTCCCCGGCACCGGTCCGCACCGTCAGTTCAATCTCCTGTGCACCCGACATCAGATTTACCAGATTCTCCGTAGAGTCGCTCGCTACAAGCTTTCCTTTGGAAATAATAAACACATGATCACACACGGCAGAAATTTCCGGCAAAATATGGGAACTTAAGATCACCGTATGTTTTTCTCCCAGATGCCGGATCAGTTCACGGATCTCTATGATCTGTTTCGGGTCCAGTCCGACCGTAGGCTCATCGAGTATAATGATCTCCGGATACCCCAGGATCGCCTGTGCAAACCCGACACGCTGCCGGTATCCCTTGGACAGATTGCGGATCATACGCCCTGCCACTTCTGTCGTACCGGTTGTTTCCATTGCCTCTTCCACATATCGTTTACGCAGACTTTTTTCCAGCTGTTTTAAATCTGCCACAAAATCCAGATACTCCTTTACTGTCATATCCATGTACAGTGGCGGAAGTTCCGGCAGATAACCGATACATTTCTTTGCTTCCTCCGGCTCCTTTAAAATGTCATGCCCGTTAATTTTAATCTCTCCGCTTGTCGCACCGAGATATCCGGTTATCATATTCATCGTTGTTGATTTGCCGGCCCCGTTCGGCCCCAGAAAACCATAAATTTTCCCCGGTTCCACAACGAGTGACAGATGATCGACAGCCGTATGATCCCCGTATTTTTTTACAAGATTATTGATCTCAATCACAGCGAAATGCTCCTTTTCTTTTTTGGACAACAAAATGCCCTTTACGGAAACAGTGTATCGCTTTTGCGTGTGTAAAAAATGTAAACTCTGTGTTCATTTTGTGAACAGATAAAAAGGGAAAGCAGTCCATGAACCACTTTCCCCTTTATAAAATTCCCTTTTATATTTCTTATTTTCTTATTCTTCGATCACAAAGTTGCTTACATTCCTGCGGAGTTCTTCTGCGGAAGCTTCCGCTGTCTTAACCCCTTTCATGACTTCTGCCGATCCGCCTGCAATCGAAACGGTTTTTTGTGCAATATTTGTTGTACCTGCAGCACTGTCATTGGATGCAGAGGTAATTCCGTCAATCGCCTCTGTAATATTGGAAATAGATGCTACCAGTTCTTCGGAAGTCGCACTGAAATCCGATACCAGATCGTTAATTTTAGAGGCATCCATGTTATAATCGTCTGCCATTTTCTCAAAATCGTCAAAACTCTTCACAATATCCGTATCTACAAAATCCAGCAGATGGTTGGAATCCTTTGCCAGATTTCCTACTGCATTATCCACGTTTTCCGTCACAGCCTGAATATTTGCCACGGCATCTTTGGACTGTTCTGCCAGTACCCGGATTTCCTCTGCAACAACTGCAAATCCCTTTCCTGCCTCGCCCGCGCGTGCTGCCTCAATGGATGCATTCAGAGCAAGCAGATTGGTCTGTCCGGTAATCGCAAGGATAGAATCTGCAAGTACACCGATCTGTTCCACAACCTTTGCCTCTTTAAGTGCCTGTTCCAGCCTTCCCCGGATTTCTTCCAGCATCGTCTGGATTTTCCGCCGGTTCTCCACCGTTGTTTCCTTCGTCTGTGCTGCACGCTTATGGATTTCTTCTGCTTCCGTAGCTCCGTCCTGTGCACGTACGGCAATCTCTTTTGCCGCTCCGTCAATCTGCTGGGTCATGCTGTTGATCTGCTCTGCCGATGCCGCCGTCTCCTCGGTACTTGCAGCAAGCTGCTCGGTCGTTGCAGACACATCCTCGATTTCTCCATTCAGATTTGATATATTGGTATCCATCGATTCCACAACGGCATCAATATTTGCCGCCTCTGCCTTTACCTGGGAAAGCAATCCGCATACCGATTCCCGCATCGTCTCGAGTGTTCCTGCCAGCTGTCCGAAATCATCTTTCCGTTTCATCATATTCGTCTGCATCTTGCGGGCAAAATTACCGCCTGCAATCACTTCAATCTCTGCGACAACTTTCTTTAACGACTTTGTAATATCCTGTGCGATCATAAAAACAAGTACTGCAACAACCGCAAGCATCACAATACATACCGCGATCAGGGCGATTGCCTTTTGCATTGCATAGCTGGTAAATACCTTATCCTGCTTTGCAATGGCAGTATCAATATAATCCGTATAATTTCCGGTACCGACCACCCAGTCAAACGGTTCAAAGTACTCACTGTAGGAACGCTTCGGGGAAGGTTTTGTCTCTCCTTCTTTCGGGAATACATAATCTGTATATCCTCCACCGTCTTCCACTGCTACACGTATGATTTCTTTCACCATCTGGTATCCTTTTGCATCCTTGGTATCCATACGGTTCGTCCCCTCGGTATCACTGCCAAGCAGAACCACATTTGTACCATCTGACTGGTCAATCCAGAAGTAACCAGCCTCTCCGTAACGCATCTGACGCACTTCCTCTGCCGCAATCTGTTTTGCTTCATCGAGGGTATACGTTCCTGCCTTATATTCCTCGTTTATCTCTGTCAAAAGGGAGATGACCACCCCCACCTGCTCTTTGATCGAATCATCATAACTCTGGCGGGACGATGCATCCATCGTTTCCAGTGCTTTGTCTTTCACATCTTCCATGTTTTTGACGGAAACAACACTCCCGAGAGCCACAAGTAAAATGACCAGAACCAGAATCAGATTCAGCTTGGTTCTTACCTTCATGTTCTTCATAACTTTATTCTCCTTCCCGTAAAGCCGTTCGATTTTGTGAAAATTATCCAACAATATCAAACTTGTTATTCAATAATTATAACATTTCACCACACTTCCGTCAACCAATCATTCAGCATAAAGAATTCGTTTTCCAGCCTGCTCCTCTATCCTTTACCCTTTCTTAACCCTATCCCCCTTCTTGCCATCCCTTCGAATTTGACGTATAATGGATACATCTTAAGGAAAAGAGGAACAATACCTATGGGCATTTATCTTGTAGACTATGAAAATGTACACAACGATGGTGTAACAGACATCCAAAAACTCTCTGCATCTGACCGTGTTGTCATTTTTTACGGAGACAGCATCAAGTCCATCCCTTTTGAAACACATGTAGAAATGATGGCGTCCAAAGCGGTGATCGAATATATTGAAACACACAAGGTAGCTAAAAATTATCTGGATTTCCAGCTGGCCACCTATCTTGGATTCCTGATCGGGAAAGGGGAAAAAGGTCCGGTTTACATCATCAGCCAGGATACCGGGTTTGACAGTATTGTCGATTTCTGGCGCGGAAGAAACATCGAAGCCTTCCGCCAGCCAAGCATTGCTTCCCCTTCCACCCCAAAGGATGTTTCTTTAAAAAAGGGAACCTCCACAAAGAAAAAGAAGAAAAAATCGGATCACGTTCCCAAAGAATCAAAAAAAGAGACGAAAGAGGTAAAAGAGCCAAAAGAAATTGTGGAAAAAAAGAAGCCGGAAAAGAAAAAACTTCCAGAAGCAATCCGCAAAAAAATACGAACAGAATTAAAAGACGAAAAACTTCCGGCCGGCAAATACACATCCATCTATAAAGCGGTGGAGGAATCCGAGAATAAACTTGCATTAAACAACGCACTGGTCAAAACGTTTGATACTACCATTGGAAGTAAAATCTACAATCACATCAAAAAAATTTACGAGGATTACCAGAGGTAATCCTCATTTTTTATTCAAGTTCCGTCATTCCTCCAAGCAGGATTCCCACATTGTCTTTATAAATTTTCGAAAACTGCTCCATCGGCAGCGGATTTTCTCCCAGCCCCGCCTCGATGGTATATCCCGGACGGTCATAAAAATTGATAAACCAGTCTTTGTATCCGGCATACCCGGACGCCGCCGGTGTTTCCTCGATCCGGTAACCGCTCACTTTTGCAAAATATTCCGCAATGCGGCGGGCGCCTTCCGGTTCCTCATCCAGATACTTCCAATAAATCACTTCTCCCTGTGTGTGATATGCAAGAATCAGGAAAAAATCATGGTTTCTCGTAAAATCAAACATGGCAGTACTCTCCGGGACGCTGAGCGGTGTCTGTCCCACGTAATCCCTCGGTGCCGGACGGTTATACCCCTGTTCAAATTTTATTTTCTTTGCCATATCCCATCCTGCCGGAAACTGCAGATTCAGATCAACTCCCTGGATATTTGCCTTCCATCCGTCCGGAAACGGAATATCCGGGAATCCGGACGCAATGCGGACCGCACGGCGATAATAAAAGCCTTCCGTCAAAAGCCCATTTACCAGATCCACACCATCCGGATTGACCAATGGTACAAGATACAGGGAATATTCTTCAAACAGCCGCTCCGGGTACAGTTCTTCATACATACGTTCGTCTGCATATGCCTCCAGCAGCCGCTCCGCAAACTTTAAAAGTACCGGTGTGGTAATACTCTCATTTGCATGAAAGGAAGCATTGTACCCCACCTCTACCGGACCATTTCCCAACTGCAGCGACCACAGGGGTGTTCCCATAACACTTCTTCCGATCGTTCCCACCTGCAGATAGGGATAACGTGCCTGCAAGCCCTCAATGATCCACCCGGTAAGCAGGGAAGTGTATGGGACTTCTCCGGAAACCAACGGAAAATTAAGTGGTACAACAACCGTACTTCCAATCTGTAATGCTCCGGCATCCGTTCCGGGATTTGCATGCATCACTCGCTCCATCGTTGTATCATACATTTTCGCAATGGAGAAAAAGGTATCTCCTGCTTTTACCTCGTGTGTGATATACCCACGTAAAAAGGGCAGTAGACGGTTCCACTGTGCTTCTTTTACCGCACACTTTCCGCTGCTGCCCATTACTTTTTCCACGGCTGCACAGGTCTTTGGTCCAAAAATTCCATCCAGCATCACCTGCTGTCCTGCACGCTGCAATGCCAGCTGCAGATATTGTACCCAGATTCCCTGATCCCCAGGATATAATTCTTTCATTTTGTTCCTGCCTTATTCTCATTCTTTTTATTTTATGAGAATCAGACAGTTTTGTTTCCATTATGCAAATGCTTCTGCTACATTTTCTTCTGTTACTTCTTCCTTTTCATCGAGCAGATTGTTCATGCTCTTTAAGCTGATCAGAAGTGTGGACGTGTTGTGAAGCAATGCCGATGTGGTCGGTGGAAATACCCCTGCCACACCAAGAACGATCAATGAGGTGTTAATTCCTACGATCAGACGGTAATTTCTGTGAATCCGCTCCATCAGCCCATTACTGATCTTCTTTAAGGTAACAAGCTCATGGAGATCATCTGCACCCACCGTCACATCTGCAATCTCGCGTGCGATCTGTGCACCATCACTGATGGCAATGCCGACATCCGCTGCAGACAATGCCGGAGAATCATTGATACCGTCACCGACCATGATCACCTTTCTTCCAGCTTTCTTTTCTGCCTCAACAAAGCTTGCTTTATCTTCCGGCAATACCTCGGAATGATACTCATCCACACCGACTTTTTTCGCAATCGCAGATGCCACGCGGTCACTGTCTCCGGTCATCATAACAACCTTGGAGATTCCGAGTTTCTTTAACTTTGCAATAACCTCAACCGCTTCCGGACGAAGTGGATCTTCGATGCAGATAACTGCCACAAGCACTCCGTCAATCGCCATATACAGGTGTGAATACTGCTCCGGAAGCTGCTCAAATATCTCTTTCTTTCCCTCCGGAATTGTAGCATTCTCATCCTCAAATACGAAATGATAGCTTCCGATCACAATATGTTTCTCCCCGATCTTGGAAGAAATACCATGTGCGACAATGTACTCTACCTTTGAGTGAAGTTCCTCATGTACCAGATTCCGGTTTACTGCCTCACGTACCACAGCCTTTGCCATGGAATGTGGAAAATGTTCCTCTAAACAGGCAGCAATACGAAGCAGTTCATCCTCGGACTGATCATTGAAGGAAACAATCTTTGCCACTGTCGGCTGTGCCTTGGTCAGTGTACCGGTCTTATCAAAGACGATGGTATCCGCTTCCGCCATAGCTTCCAGATACTTGCCTCCCTTTACGGTAATGTTATAGGTACTTGCTTCCCGGATTGCAGAGAGCACGGACAATGGCATTGCAAGTTTCAGTGCACAGGAGAAATCTACCATAAGTACAGAAACTGCCTTTGTCACATTTCTGGTAAACAGCCATACAAGCCCTGTTCCCAGGAAGGTATATGGCACCAGTTTATCTGCTAAATGTTCGGCTTTTCCTTCCAGTGAGGATTTCAGTTTCTCTGATTCCTCGATCATCGCCATGATCTTTTCATACTTGCTTGATCCGTTTACTTCTCTGACGCGGATCGTAATCTCGCCTTCCTCGACAACAGTTCCGGCATATACCACGCCATCAGGTACTTTGCGGACCGGAACCGATTCTCCGGTTAAAGATGCCTGATTTACCATTGCCTCTCCATCCGTTACCGTTCCGTCAAACGGGATCACATTTCCCATATGAATGCGCACTTCATCTCCGGACTGCACGTTGTCTGCGGAAACGAGTATTTCCTGTCCATCACACATCATCCATACCTTGCTGATGTTGAGTGACATACTGCGTGCCAGATCTCCCACGGATTTCTTATGTGTCCATTCTTCCAGCGTCTCTCCGATACCAAGCAGATACATCACAGATCCTGCGGTCGCAAAATCACCACGGATAATGGAAACACCAATGGCAGTTGCATCCAGTACCGAAACCTCGATCTTACCCTGAAACAGAGTCTGAAGCCCTTTCCAGATATACTTCACGGATTTCACCGCTGTGATGACTGCACGAACGGAAAACGGAAGAAACAGTTTGTTACCGAAATGCCAGAACGTCTGCTCCACCAGCTGATCCCAGTAATGCTGATTCATTTCTCTTCCGGAATTTTTAATATAGGTATCCGGAACATCCGTCTTTTCATACGAAAATGCCTTTAACACTTCAAGGATTGCATCTTTGCTTCCTTCATAACAAATGGTCACATCTTCGGTACGATTTTGAATTTTTGCGGAAATCACAGATTCACACTGTTCCAGATAATACTGTAATGTATCTGCCTGTGCAAATGACATACGGCTCTGGATCACATGAATCCTCATTCTTCCTCTTATCTCATGTCTGATTTGAAATTTCATATCTTTAACCTGCTTTCGATAAAAGAGATGTTACTTATTGCGTAACATCTCTTTCATGCGTTTTTATGCCTCTGCTGTCTCTTCGGTAGTTTCTGTCTCTTCGGCAGTTGTCTCTTCGGTTACTTCCTCACCGTCAAATACTTCCTCTTCTTTTGCTGCACGGTCTTCGTTGATCTGCTTAGCCTCTGCATAGATATCCTCTGCATTCTCCTGTACCTTTGTAGCGGTCTTTAAAACAACCTCCTTTGCACGGAGTACGGCTGCTGTACAATTTGTATAAAGTTTCTTTGCATCCTTGCTGGAAAGAATCTTGATTCCTGCGGTACCAAACAATACACCTGCTGCAAAAAGTCCGGTTTTCTTTGCATCAAAATTTTTGAAACACTTTAACATCGTTGTTTCCTCCTTAATAACTGATTTATAATTTTGTCTTCCTGTTTAAAAACGTATTTTATGCCCCATTTTTCCAATTTGCAAGTATTTTTTTAGTCACCACGGCGTGCAAAAAAGAGCATAAAAAAAGGACTCACACCATCTATCATCCGATAAATAGCGGAGTCCCACACTTTATGCAACAGCAATCCGGCTGTCCTTATTGAGAAAACTTATCATTACTGTTCCACGCCGGCTTTTCCTGCTGCAATCTTTTCTTTTTCTTCGTTCCAGAGTTTCTCTGCGGTAGGTGTCCAGTTCTCGGCATAAGGAGCAGCCTTTTCTTTCAGATGTTCCGGTGTCTCCGGTGACTGATAATCGGTATTTACTGCCTTTGACTCTTTTACCATCTCTCCAAGCTTATCCGGGTTCTCAAGCATCGGACACGGACGAAGCATATTGTCATTAAACGGCTGGTTGTCATGATATGCCTGGAATAATGGGCTCTTTAAAGCATCCAGCAGGCTGCAGTCATGAATATTTGCATTGGAATAATGAATAAATACGCATGGCTCCACATCACCCTTGGCATTGATATGTAAATATCTTCGTCCACCGGCGATACATCCGCCGACAAACTGTGCGTCATTCTGGAAATCCATGCTAAATATTGCCTTTGTCTGACGGAACTTACGGATACGATGGAAAATTTTCTCACGCTGCTCAGGTGTAGGCAGAAGTTCCACTGCTGCATCATTTCCAACCGGCATATAGTGGAAGAACCATACAAATAATGCACCACTCTCAACCAGCATATCAAAGAATTTTTCGCTGGTTACATCATCTAAATTCTTTCTGGTATAGCAGGTGGAAATACCAAATGGTAAACCATGGCTCTTTAACAGGCTCATGGCATGCTGTACTTTATCAAATACACCTTCGCCTCTTCGTCCATCGTTGGCTGTCTCGAATCCTTCCAGACTGATCGCCGGAACAAAGTTCTTGACACGAAGCATTTCCTGGCAGAACTCTTCATCAATCAAAGTACCGTTTGTGAAAGAAAGGAATTCACAATCCGGATGCATCTCACAGATCTTGATCAGGTCTTTTTTACGTACCAGTGGTTCTCCACCTGTATAAATATACATATAGGTACCAAGCTCCTTACCCTGACGTACGATAGAATCAATCGTATCCAGATCCAGATTCAGCTGATGGCCATACTCTGCTGCCCAGCATCCGGTACAGTGTAAATTACATGCAGAGGTAGGGTCTAACAGAATTGCCCACGGAATGTTACAGTTGTTTTCTTCAGCAAGCTGTTCCTGTAATGCACTTCCCTTTAAACTTGCATTGAAAATGAAATTCTGGAAGAATGCTTTACGTACTTCCGGATCCAGCTGGTAAATACGAAGAATTAACTGATACCAGTTTCCTCTTTCTTTGATTACCTTACGGATCATATTTCTCTGTGCCTCATACCATCCGTCCGGTGCAAATTTGTCAACCATATCCATCAGTTTCGGAATATTCTCCTCCGGATCTTTCTCCATATACTTTAAGGCCTGCTTGATTCCAAAGTTCTGAATACTCTTCTGTAATGACATTTTATTCATAATCTCAACTTCCTTTCATTCTGTCGCCATAACATGACAGAAATGTTTTTGTGTAATCTGAAAAGTATTATATCTTTTCTCTTCTTAAATTCAAGTGGACAAATGTACGAATGTGGGTAAAATTTGTCGAATTTTGCCAGATTACAGAATGCTTCTGCCCTTATTTCTGACTCTGCAGCACATACTTTGCAATCATTTCCACACTCGAACGCAACAGTGCACTGAATTCCTGCGGGGACACACATTCCCTGTCCTCAAGCCATCTCACCAGTGCTGCCAGAAATGCATCCGAAAAGAAATGAATATAAAATTCCTCATGTTCTCCTTTTTCCTCTTCCTCTACCATCGCAAGAAATTTACGATTGACAGGGACTAAAATATCCCGGAAATGTTCTGTAAAAGAGTTCTGCCCCTCAATCTGCAGTACTTTCGAATAGAATGTCCGGTGTTTATAAAAATACTCACAGATTTTTTCCAGTATATCCCATGTAAAGCCGGCATTTTTCCATTCTTCTTCTGAAAAAATCTTTGTAATTTCAGTGTCAAAAATCCAGTTGACCAGATCATATTTATCTTTAAAATGATAATAAAAACTTTTGCGGTTCATTCCGCATTCTTCGCAAATGTGTGATACACTGATCTTCGCAAAAGGTTTCTGTTCCAACAGTTTTCGAAGAGCATCTGCAAATGCCTGTTTGGTGGCGTTTGAGTATGGCATAACCGACTCCTCCTTATTCCTTTTCTCTTATCCATATTTTAACTATTGTACCACACTTTTTTTATTTTGTTACCCTTTTATATCTCTCATATGGAATTTGTATATATAATAGGAAAGAACCGCTACGATATACTCGGTAACGGCAAATCCGTACCACACACCCAATGCCTGTAACAACCGGCTGAGCACAAAAGAAACCGGCAGCATCACAACGATATAGCGCGCAAGAGAAATCAAAAGTGATGGCATGCCCTTTCCCAGTCCCTCCAGGACTCCGGAAAATGTAACGGAAACCGAGGATACCACGAATCCAAAACTGATGATTCTGAGTGCCGCACCTCCGATTTCCATTGTTGTGCGGCTTGTGGTAAACAATCCCATCAACTGCTGCGGAATTGCACAGGAAATTGCCATTCCCATAACCATAACCAGTGCAATCAGGCCCATGGAGGTGTGCGCAATCTTTTTCACCCTGTCATATTCTCCCGCTCCATAATTATATCCAACGAGCGGCCGGATTCCCTGCACAATTCCGTTTGCCGTCAGATAAATAAATGTCTGCAGTTTATAATAAACTCCGAGCACCAGAATATAACTTCCCGGAAACGGCGCAAGGATTGCATTTAATGCGGACACCTGAATGGAAGGAAGTGCAAGATTTAAAGTTGCCGGAATTCCGATGGTATAAATATTTTTCATTACGTTTCCGGTTGTCTTCATATTTGCGACGTTGACCTTTACATGCATCGGACGTGCAAAATAAAACAGCAGATACCCCGCCAGCGTCACACACTGACCGATTCCCGTGGCATAAGCCGCACCCGCAATTCCAAGCTTCGGTACCGGTCCCAGACCAAAGATCATAACCGGATCTAAAATAATATTGGTCACACATCCGAGCATCATACAGATCATCGACACCTTCATCCGCCCGACTGCCTGAAAGATCTTTTCATATGCAAGTTCCAGACCGATCACTGGTGCAAACGCAAATACCCGCGTGGAATACGTGCATGCCAGTGCGATCACCTGTGTATCGCCTGTAAACATCCGAAGAAACGATGGCATAATGGCAGAACAAAGCAGTGCCAGCACCAGACCGTGGATCAAATTTAACAAAAGCCCCACGGATGCCGACTCATCCGCCATTTTCTCCTCTTTTGCTCCCAGATAAAAGGCTACCCTTGCATTGATTCCGATCGCAAATCCGATAACAATGGCATTGACGAGATTTTGCACCGGAAACACAAGGGCAAGCGCCGTCATCGCATCTTCACTGATCTTTGCCACAAAATAACTGTCCACAATGTTATACAATGCATTCACTGCCATGGATATGACCATGGGAAGTGACATGGAAAGCACCAGCGGCAGGATTTTTCTTGTTTTCATGTACTCCTGATTCATACAAACTCCTCTTTTCTGCCGGATGTTCCGCAAAAAAAGACTATAGACCGACGGTTTGAATCAGAAACCGTAAAATCTATAGTCTTTTTCAGACATCCTGTTTTGTGTATCTTATCTTACTTCATCTGGATAGTTTTTGCAAGTCATTTCTAATACTTACTGCTCTGTCTTTTCAATCTGCGTATCCATCTTTAAAATATGATTGATCAGCCATCCGCCGAGGAACTCGATCAGCTCATGCAGATATTCCTGCTGGTTGTCATCAATTTCTTCCAGCTTATCCAGATCGATACTCATCAGCTTGTCCACAAATGCCTGATGCGCCCTCTTTTGCGCTTCCAGCATCGGGCTGTTGATTTTCTGCATATAGGCCTCTTCATCTTCAAAATGAAACTTGGTATATTCCCGGAGTTCATCCAGCAGACGTACAATTTCATCGTATTTGTCATGAAGCAGGTCGTTATGGATCAGTGCATTTACCTCTCCGATAATCTCAAACAGCTTCCGGTGTTCCCTGTCTACCAGTTCAATTCCCGTATAATATTTCGCGGTAAACACAAACGGATCTTCTTTCTGCATTTTTCCGATCATCATGTCACTGCTTAAAATATGCCGGTACAGCCAGCGTACCAGATAGGTCAGAATCTCATCGAGCATCGCCGATGCATTCTCCCCGGTGAGTGGCTGCTTTTCCAGAAGTTTTACGTGATCGGCAAATGCCTGATGCTCTTTTTTCTGCAACGGCAGTTCCGGATCGTTCTGTGCCTCCATATAGGCTTCTTCGTGTGCAAAATGGTTTACGGCATAATCACTTAAATGTTCCAGTATATTTTTTACCGTCTGTGGTGTGCGTGCTTCCTTCGGCAGTTCAACCGCTTCATTGATCAGCGAAAACAGTTTGCGGTGCTCTTCATCGATCTGGTCGATGCCCGTCAGACAATCCTGCGTAAATTCGTACATTATTACGTTCCTCCCTCAGTGTATTTTCTCTGTGAAAACAAAAGTTCTTTTCTGCCACTATATAATCATTTTTTGGAATTGTCAAATACGAATTTCAGTTCCAGAACTGATACAGATTCCAGTAACCGATATTTAAAACCGTTACCAGAAGAAAGAACAGATTTCCATAAAACCACCATTTCTTCCCCGTCCATAAATGGTTTTTTCTTTTAACCATTCCATATACCGCAAGAACTGCCATAAAAAACGCAAGCAGCCCGATCACAGCAAACAGCCACGCATAGGTTTCCCATTTCTGATACGTGGAAACACCATACACCGTTCCGATAAAACAGACCAGTACCAGAAGCTGCATTCCGTTTGCAGCAATTCCCCAGTTGCGAAATGGAGAAAAATTTGTCTTCTTTTTAATTTTCCGTATGCACGCGGCAGTTCCCTGCACCAAAAGTGATCCGGCTGCCCATAGTATCGTCAGTCCCCACAGCAAAACCGAGCCAATCTCAAGCACAAACTCCCAGGTTGAAATACGGATATCATCCCCATATGCATAGGAAATTTTTTCACCCCCGTCTGTGTCAGATGCTGTCCACAACTGACTGTCATCCACTTCCCCCATCTTGTAACTAAGGCTCATCCACTTAAAGGGACCTCTCCGGTCTGTCCGTGCGGTACGGTAAATTCCTTTTGGTATCATTTCCTCTTTTATATAGGCACTGCGGTCATAAGTTCCAAACACAAGTTCTGGCATCTGCACATTGTAAATTTCTTCGTATGCCTGATTTGTCATCACAACAACCCCTACACCATCTTTTACATCCAGCAGCAGATTTGCCGAACAGCCCATGGTATTTCCTCCGTGCCCATATACCGGAATCCCATAGGAAGCCATCCAGAAGCCATGCATATTTTTGGGTATCTGTGTTGTTCCGAAATCGTCGGTTGGCGTAAATAAAAGTTCCCATGTCTTTTCCTGTAAAAGCAGCTTATCTTTTGTCAGAACGGCTCTTGCAAACATCCGGAAATCGGTAAGCGTTGAAACCGCACGCCCTGCCGGATAAAGAAGAAGCGGCGTTTTACAGTCTTTGACCTTCTCTCCATCTGCCGTATAACATTGCAGTTTTTTCCACTGCTTTTGCACCCACGGGCAGTCCGACAGATCCACAGAAACTGCCGTATGATTCATCCCCAGCGGGGTAAAAATATGTTCTCTTACATAGGAAGAAAACTCCTGCCCACTGACACGCTCAACAATATATGCTGCAAGTGCCACACCCCAGTTAGAATATGCCGTCACCGTGCCCGGTTTATATACCTGTTTTGGCTCATGTTCATAAAGTGCTTCTTTTAAGGACGGATACGCCGTAATTCCTTTTTCATACAACCCGACATACTCTTCCTGAAAACCTGCCGTATGGTTCATAAGTTCTGTCATCGTCACCGGTTCTGCAAACGTCAGGTTTTTTAAAAAATCTTTCGGCAGATATGTACGGATATCCGTATCCAGATCCAGGTTATTTTGTTCCAGCTGCTGCATCACACTCAAAAACACCAAAAGTTTCGTGGTTGATCCCCACTCAAATACAGACGTTTCATCCGTCTTTATCTTCTTTTCCATATCTGTATAGCCAGCATACTGCGTCACATCTTCTTTACTGGTAAAAACTGAGACGGCAAGCCCTGCCGTTGTATCTGCATGCTTTTTTTCAAACGCCTGCATCTTTGACCCGATTTCATCAAACGAAATTCCGGACGGAAGGATTTGTTCTGCCGCAGATACCACAGTCTGCTGCAAAACAAGTACACTAAAAATCAAAATTAAAACACAACATCTAATCCGTTTTTTCACTTTTTCCCCTTCCATGACCGATGCACAGACAAATCACGCCCACGAAAACAGAAACCGCGATCATCATAAAATACATATTTGCATTAAAAACAGCAGGATCATCCAGTGGAAATCCTTTTGCCAGATCCAGATAGCGCAGTCCGTTTTCCGTATCACGCAGCAGGAAGTTTACCACATCTGTCACAAATCCGGTCCACACACCCGTCAGCATGACAAGAATCCCTGCTTTCTTCCAGCGGTTACAATTCCTGCTGCAAAGTACCGCTGTCCATCCCCAGACCAGAAGTATGCTGTAAGTCGAAATGCCCAGTGCCACACGCCAGTAAGTTACATTTCCATGGACAAACCAGCCACACACCGCTAAAAGCAGATACAGCCAGAAACTGTCCCACGCAACCACAATCCATGCACGTTTTCTTTTCCATCTGCCGTCTGACAAAAGTCCATGGATGACAACCGGTGCAAAACATACCGACAGCCCGAAAACAACCGCGGCTGCCGCAACGAAAAACCAGTTTCCGTGTGTGTAGAAACAGCAGGTAAACAGCAGAAGCACAAGTGTACCGGTAAATGCAAGCACCGTATACACCGCCTTTTTTTCTACAACAAGCATTGGTACGAGCGTGACCGATGCCACAACAAGCAGTGCTGTCAGCACAATAAAAAACCAGTCAAGCGCATGCCCGATGGCAAGATTACAGATCAGACAGACAATAACCGGGATCAAAAGGACTGCCGCTGTAATACTCCCCGCCGTGACCATTTTTTTGCTTACTTTTTTCTCATGGGATAACACCACATGGTCACACTCTTTCCCAAGTGTTTTTTCCACGCTGTCATCCTGTAACTCTTTTGCAATTTTTTCACAGGATGCACATTCTTTTAAATGCTCTTCCACCATCTGTGCACTCACATCGCTGCAGATTCCATCCGTGTACAATGGCAGAAGATCCTGTATCACTTTACAGTTATATTTCATTTTTCCGCTCCTTTTCTAAAGTCTCCTGTAGTTTCAGTTTTCCCCGATGATAGGTTACGCGCGACCAATTTTCCGTCTTCCCGAAAATCTGCCCGATTTCGCGGAAAGAAAGTTCCCCGAACACCCGCAGCGAAAACACCTCTTTATAAGGTTCCGAAAGCTTATGCAGTGCCTGATGAATCTCTAAACTCTGCATCCGGTCTGTCACATCACGCTCCAGAAAAATTCCTGCATCGACCTCTTTTGACACATTTTCGGGTTTCTTTTTCTTCTGTCTTCGAAAATGATCCATACACAGATTCTTTGCAATGGCGCACAGCCATGTACGTTCCCCTGATTTTCCCTGATAGGATGCTTTTGACCGCATTGCCCGGAAAAACGTCTCCTGCGTCAATTCTTCAGCCTCATGTGCATCCTTTACCAGTGTCATCAGATAGGAATACACATCCATATAATAGGCACGGTACAGCTTCTCAATATAATTTGTATCCGGTGTTTTCACACATTTTCACCTCCTTTGTATTCATCAGTTAGACGGTGCACGGGTATCTTTCGTTACAAACTTTTTCAAAAAAAATCCCCCTATATTTTTTAGCCCCAAGCTAAAAAATATAGGAGGAAAAATCAATCTGTGATTCCTTTATACCGCCTGATTCCGGCGTATTCTGCCCCACAGCCGCGGGGTATACAGTGTCAGAATCTTATTTACCTGATTTACTACCTTTGGATTAACAAGCAGGTAAATCACGCAGATACTCAGACAAATCAGAACAAACAGCGCAAACCATCCCCAGTCTCCGAGATAGTCATAGATTCCCGCAAACATCAGGATATCCCGCAGGATCCGGTGCAGCATATATACCGGCATCGTATTCTGTCCAATCACTGACAGACAGGTTTTCCCACGCGGCACAAAAAACATAATCGCCCACGAAATCAGAAACGCGGCAATCATCAGTGCCAGACGAACAAACGGTCCTTCCCACACATCATCCAGTTCATAATAGGAAATGTTTTCATAGACCATGCCAAGCTCATCTTTTAACTTTGAGCCAAACGCCAGAATTCCCGCACAGATTGCCACAGCAGCCGGTACAACAACTCTCCGGTAAACCGGTCGCAATGCCCGTTCAAGCACCGGTTGTTCCATATAATATCCCAGATAAAAGAATGGACCAAATACCAGAATACGGGACATGCACAAAAAATCGCCGATATTTTTGAAATATCCGGCGATCAGGGCCAGCGCAACCGTCACGATTAATACCGGTATCTCTTTGTACTTCCGGATGACAGGAATGGTAAGATACCACACAATCATGGCAAACAGATACCACGGCGCCCCACTCTGCGAGAAAAAATTAATCTCTGAGAAATCCCGGAATCCACACAGTGCATATACTATCTGAATTGCAATAACAAATATGATGTATGCCTTGATCAGATACAATATTTTTTTAAAATTATACTGCCCGTTTTTATATATTTTCTTTGCAAAATAACCTGACACAAATACAAAAAGCGGCATATGAAATACATAGATCAGGCGCTTTACCACCACAAGAACACTTTCTCCGTGGATAGGGAGCAAAAAATGTCCCAGCACGACTAAGAATATCAATACCGCTTTCAAATTATCAAAAAAATAATCTCTCTCTTTATTCATTCGACACATCCTCTATTACCGAGAATGTATTATAGAACTTTTGCCGAAAAAGTCAAGAACTATTGCGCTTTTTGTTGAAACATTCCGTAAAATACCGCATCGGTATGTTTACGGATTTCCCCAAAATCATGGTATGGCACTTTCATGTTCCAGAAACACAGATGAGTGGAATGATTAATTTCCTCCATCACAGACAAAACTCCCGGCTGATCGGATTTCGTGATATAAAAAATCACGGAATCGAGAATCTTTTTTTCACTGTAACTATATTCAATTTTCTTACGCGTATAGCGAAATTCCGGTGTACAATCGTATTGTCTGAGTTTCAACTCAATCAATGCCCGGATTCCCTGCATGGTATAAATAGAATACGGAGCTTCAAATCCAAACCAGAAACCTTCTTTCTGGTAGAAACTCAGTTCCGTAACATCCGGCCGCATATATTCTTCCCGCGCAACAACACGGATTCCGTCTGTATAATAAAATGTTTCTTCTGTATACACCATGATCGACGGCATAAAATCACCTCATCTGTACAATGTGCCAGTCATCTGTCCGTATCTTATTTACGAAGAATAAAATCAGATACCATCTCATCCAGACTTTCAGCAGATGCAGAAAGTTCTTCACTGGTTGCAGATACTTCTTCAGAAGTAGCGGAATTAGACTGCACAACCCCGTTTACCTGCTCAACAGCATCGGAAATCTGCTTTACCGATTCTGTCTGCTTATCAGAAATCTGACGGATCTTAGCCACCTCCATAACAACCGCATCCAGCTGTTCGATCATTTCCGACATAAACTGGGAAGTCTCATCTGCAACAGCGCTTCCGACACCCACCTGATTCAAACTGTTTGTCAGCATGACACGGGTTTCTTCTGCCGAAGAAGCACTCTCTTCCGCAAGGTTTTTAATCTGTTCTGCAACAACCGCAAATCCTTTTCCTGCTTCACCGGCACGCGCAGCCTCAATGGATGCATTTAAAGACAACAGGTTTGTCTGGCTGGCAATGCTTTCAATCTTTCCGATGACAACCTGGATATCATTGGTGGTCTCTGAAATATGCTGCATGGCTTCGACCAGTTCTTTCATCTTTGCACTTCCGCTGTCTGCCTTGATTGCAACCTGCTTTGCCTGGTCATGTACATTGTCTGTGGACTTCGTATTTTCTTCGATATGTGTAGCAACTTCGGCAACCGAAGATGTCAGCTGCTGTACTGCCGCTGCCTGATCGGTAGCTCCCTCTGCCAGTCCCTGCGCACTCTGTGCCAGCTGGTCAGCTCCTGCGGATACCTGATCGGAAGATTCCTGTACATTTTTAATCGTCTGGCTCAGATTATTTTCTGTCGCTTCCAGTTTCTTTAAAATTTCACCGAAATTTCCCTGATAGGCTTCAATATCATGGGATCTCGCATCAAAGTTTCCTTTTGCAAACTCTGTAAGGAGCTGATTGATATCGTCCACAACACCCCTTAAATAAAAAGATGTATTGCGGAAACTTTCTGCAAGCTTTCCCAGTTCATCTTCCCCCTGATAAGAAATATCAATTTCGAGATTTCCGTGTGCCATGTCATCTGCGGCCTTTTCTATCTGGTCTAACGGTTCAAGAATATTTTGTGTCAGTTCCTGAATGATCTTTTTGGAAAGCAATGGCATACCAACTACTGCAATGACAGAAATGATAATCCATACCGGATGTCCAAATACAAGCATTAAAATTGCAAACAGAATATTGTTCACCAATAAAATTGCAAAAATTGCTTTCATAATCATTTTCAGCTTATCCGCAATTTTCACATCTTGAAAGTAATTCTTACGCATACGTTTCCTCCTATGTATCGTATACTATTTGTCTATAATTCTACATCGAAATGTACATAATATCAAGCAGAATTATCCAAAAATTATACAAGTCTGCCCAAAACTGCTTGAGATCTGCAGTTCCACACACGGAGCATCCGGATCACTGCTGCCCTGACCTTTACATTCCACATTGCCAAATGCGGTATTCTGTCTGAATTCCACGCGCCAGGTTGACGGAAGATAAATGTTTGTACTGCCGAAAGAATTATCCGTACGGATAATTGCATTCGCACCTTTTAATGCCGTATTATTGAAAAATACGTTACACTCTCCAAAACTGTTCGAAATCTTTGCCTCCCGAAAACAGTCAGAATTTACATATTTACTCAACGCTCCAAAAGAATTTTCCACATGTACATACTCACCATCCTGTCCATTCTCCACATGTCCGCCTGCACTGCTGTGTCCAAAATAAGTATTATCTTTTTGTTTTTTTAAATTTCTGAAAAGCAGATCCAGTGCCAGACCGACCAGACACGCTGCCAGAAGAAGTGTCCACGGAGTAATTGCCTGAATGCCAAGCACTTTATCGTACATACAGCCCAGCAATCCAACCGACAACATTCCTTCAAAGAAATGCAGCCGCACAAATCCATAAACAGCCGTATACACAAAGATCACGGTAAATAAGATTTTAAAGAACGGAATCGCAGGTATCATATGCATTTTGCTCGCCACCAGATATACTGCGATAAAAATAAGAATAACTGCCCAGAAAATATTTCTCTTTTTCATTTTTTTAACCTCTTTTCTTCCAATTTGTCCGTCAGGACTTTAAAATAACTGCGTGATACATATGCTTTTTTCACAGAATCCGTAAATTCCACTTCACTGGCACCCGTAATATTTTTGCGGACCGAACGAATCATCCCTGTATTCATAATGCAGGATTTGGATACCCGCAGGAAACTGCCCGGAAGCATTTTTTCCAGCTCATATAACCGCAAATGTGTTTCATAAATCTGTGTGGCCGTGTGAACCGCCACAACCGAATCTGCCGTCTCAAAAAATAAAATTTCATTGAGAGGAAGAAAATACTCCAGATCTCCGCGTGTAACTGTCAGCCGCATGCCTGCATGAACAGCCTCCGCAATCCTTCTCTGCATTGCCACCACATCATCACTTAATTCCCGGCAGCGCACGATAATCTCCTCTTCCTGCAGATTTTCATCAATTTCCATTTTTATTTTCATACCTGACTCCTTTTTACAGAAATTATCATATCGAAAAAAAGAAACTCTGTAAACCGCTTCTCACTGACAGGTAAAAAAAAGCCCACAAGAGGTAAAAAAGGAGCCATCTGTTTCAGATGACTCCCAAAAATCATATGGCTATGCACCAGCCGTATCTCTCTGTTTTACTGTACGGACAGATAAGAATATCCCATCAGACTTGTATCCACGTCATGTGCCACCTCACGGCCCTCACGAATTGCCCAGACAACCAGTGACTGTCCTCTGTGCATATCTCCCGCAACAAATACGTTCTTTACATTTGTTGCATATGTTCCAGGCTCTGTAGCTACATTTGTTCTCTGGTTCAGCTCTACACCGAATGCCTTTGCAATGTATTCCTCTGTTCCAAGGAATCCTGCAGCGATCAGTACAAGTTCTGCCGGAATTTTCTTCTCGGAACCGGAAACTTCCACCATATTTCTGCGTCCGGTCTTCTCATCCACCTTGCTCTCAAGTCTGACGATTGTCAGACCATTCAACTTGCCGTTCTTATCCTTATGGAATTCCTTTACGGTTGTCTGATAGATTCGTGGATCTGTACCGAAACATGCAATTGCTTCTTCCTGGCCATAGTCGGTCTTTAACACCTTCGGCCACTCCGGCCATGGGTTATTTGCTGCCCGCTCTGCCGGTGGACATGGCATCATCTCCAGCTGGGTTACAGACTTTGCACCCTGACGGATAGCCGTTCCCACACAGTCATTTCCGGTATCACCGCCACCGATGATCACAACATTTTTTCCCTTTGCGGAAATAAATTTGTTGTCCTTAAAATTGGAATCCAAAAGGCTCTTTGTGTTGCGTGACAGATAATCGACTGCAAAATAGATTCCTTCTGCATCACGACCTGCTGCCTTGATATCACGCGCATGCTTTGCTCCACAGCAGAGGATGACTCTGTCATACTCTTTTAACAGCTCTGCACTCTTGACATCCACACCGACATTACAGCCTGTGATAAACTTCACGCCCTCTTCTTTCATAACATTGATCTTACGGTCAATGATCTGCTTTTCGAGCTTCATATTCGGAATACCATACATCAGAAGTCCGCCGACACGGTCATCTCTCTCATATACCGTAACCTCATGTCCTCTCTGGTTCAGCTGATCTGCTGCTGCCAGTCCGGAAGGACCGGAACCGATGATGGCAACTTTCTTTCCGGTACGAACCTTTGGAATATGTGGTCCGGCATAACCTTCTTTGTATGCCGTCTCAATGATTCCATGCTCATTGTCCCGGACAGATACCGGATCTCCCCAGTGTCCACAGGTACATGCCTTCTCACACAGAGCCGGACATACACGGGAGGTAAACTCCGGGAAATTATTTGTCTTGTGCAGACGGTTATATGCCTGCTGATAGTTTCCGGTATAAAGCAGATCGTTCCACTCCGGTACCAGATTGTGCAGCGGGCAGCCGGAAGTCATTCCGGCAACTGTCATACCCGACTGACAGAACGGGACACCGCAATCCATACAGCGCGCTGCCTGCTCTCTTTGTTTTTCTTTGGAAAGGAAGATGTGGAATTCATCAAAATTTTTGATTCGTTCCTTTGGTTCCACCGAACGCGCCTCACATCTGTCGTATTCCATAAATCCTGTTGGCTTTCCCATTGTTTCTTCCCTCCTTATGCTCTCGTGCTGGCATAAAATGCCTCAATCTGTGCCTGCTCTGCATTCAGACCTTTTTCTTCCATCTGAACGATTGCCATCTGCATACGGTTATAATCATATGGGATGACTTTCTTAAACTTCGGCAGATACTCACTGAAGTGATCGAGAATTTCCTTACCTTTTTCCGAATTGGTCAGGGTAACATGTTCTTTGATCATTTCTTTGAGCTCTAATACGTCATATTTATTGGTGACTTCCTCACTGAATACCATAGACTTGTTGGTTCGCATGTACAGATCGTTGTCCTCATCTAGTACATAAGCGATACCACCGCTCATACCTGCGGCAAAGTTCTTTCCGGTTTTACCAAGGATAACGACACGACCGCCCGTCATATACTCACATCCATGATCGCCGACACCCTCAACAACCGCAGTAGCTCCGGAATTTCTGACACAGAAACGTTCTCCTGCCACACCATTGATGAATGCCTTACCGCTTGTCGCACCGTACAATGCTACGTTACCGATAATGATGTTCTCATCCTTTTTGAAGTTTACTCCTGCCGGTGGATAAACGATCAGCTTTCCGCCGGAAAGTCCCTTTCCGAAATAATCGTTGGAATCTCCCACCAGTTCGAGTGTCAGTCCCTTTGGAATAAAGGCACCAAAACTCTGTCCGCCGGCTCCGCTGCATTTAATAATGAAAGTATCCTCATCCAGTGTATCGTCGTACTTCTTTGTAATCTCTGATCCGAAGATTGTTCCAAGCGAACGGTTTACGTTTGTTACTTCGGTATCGATCATACGCTTCTGCTTCTTATCAAGTGCCGGCTTTAACTGTTTTAAGAACTCCGTGATATCTTTGGTCTTATCCAGTTCGAAATCATATACCTGCTTCGGATCAAAAATAACCTTCTGCTTTGTTCCTGCAAACGGATTATTTAAGATATTGCTCAGGTCAAGCTTTGCTTCACGCTCGGACAGATCTCCGCGAACCTTTAAGAAATCGCTTCGTCCGACGAGTTCATCCACTGTGCGGACACCAAGTTTTGCCATGTACTCCCGAAGTTCTTCTGCGATAAAGCGCATGAAGTTCTCAACATACTCCGGTTTTCCTGCGAAACGCTTACGAAGCTCCGGATTCTGGGTTGCAATACCTGCCGGACAGGTATCCAGATTACATACACGCATCATGACACAGCCCATGGTTACCAGCGGAGCGGTTGCAAAACCAAACTCTTCCGCGCCAAGACATGCAGCAATGGCCACGTCTTTACCACTCATCAGCTTTCCGTCTGTCTCAATTCTTACTTTATTACGCAGTCCGTTCATAATCAGTGTCTGATGTGTCTCTGCCAGACCAAGTTCCCACGGAAGACCTGCGTTGTGGATGGAACTACTTGGCGCAGCACCTGTACCACCGTCATATCCGGAGATCAGGACAACCTGTGCACCGGCTTTTGCAACACCGGCTGCTACGGTACCGACACCTGCCTCGGAAACCAGTTTTACGGAAATTCTTGCATCGCGGTTTGCATTCTTTAAGTCAAAGATCAGCTGTTCAAGATCCTCGATGGAATAAATATCGTGGTGTGGTGGCGGGGAGATCAAAGATACACCCGGTGTGGAAAGTCTTGTCTTGGCAATCCATGGATATACTTTCTTACCCGGAAGATGTCCACCTTCACCAGGCTTTGCTCCCTGTGCCATTTTGATCTGGATCTCCTGCGCACTGGTCAGATAACGGCTGGTAACACCGAAACGTCCGGATGCAACCTGTTTGATTGCGGAACAACGGTTCTTTCCGTCCGGTCCGACGGTCAGACGATCCTTGTCCTCACCACCTTCACCGGTGTTTGACTTACCGTGTAAGTGATTCATGGCAATGGCAAGTGTCTCATGTGCTTCCTTCGAAATAGAACCGTAAGACATCGCTCCGGTCTTAAAACGTGTCACAATAGAATCTACGCTTTCCACTTCCTCAAGCTTCACACCCTTCTTCGGGTACTCAAAATCCATCAGTCCACGCAGGTTCGTATGCTTTTCTTCTTCATCTACCAGACTCGTATACTGCTTGAACATCTCATAGTCCCCACGTTTGGTAGACTGCTGCAGCAGATGGATGGTAGCCGGATTGTACAGATGCGCATCGGCTCCGCTTCTCATCTTGTGGCGCCCCTTGCTGTCAAGGGTTACATCGGTTTCAAGTCCCAGCGGATCATAGGCTGCGGAATGAAGCGTATTGACATCATTCTCGATATCCTTGATGGAAATTCCGCCGATGCGGCTGACCGTATTGGTGAAATACTTGTCAATGACATCTTTATCAATACCAAGTGCCTCAAAAATCTTGGAACCCTGATACGACTGGATCGTAGAAATACCCATCTTGGCTGCAATCTTTACAATACCGGTGATAATTGCATGGTTATAATCATCAACTGCGGCATAATAATCTTTGTCTAACATGTGCTCGTCGATCAGCTGTTTTACGGTATCCAGTGCCAGGTATGGGTTAATTGCACTCGCACCAAAACCAAGCAGTGTTGCAAAATGATGTACCTCACGCGGCTCTCCGGATTCGAGAATCAGGGAAAGGGAAGTACGTTTCTTTGTCTTTACCAGATACTGCTGCAATGCAGATACGGCAAGCAGGGAAGGAATTGCCACATGGTTATCATCCACGCCTCTGTCGGAAAGGATCAGGATATTGGCTCCGTCTCTGTATGCACGATCCGCCTCAATAAAGAGACGATCTACGGCTTTCTCAAGACTGGTATTCTTATAATAAATAATCGGAATGGTTTCTACCTTAAATCCGTCTACTTTCATATTGCGGATTTTCATCAGGTCTGTGTTGGTCAGAATCGGATTATTGATCCGAAGTACTTTACAGTTCTCCGGCTTTTCCTCTAAGAGGTTTCCGGCAGATCCGATATACACCGTCGTAGAAGTAACAACCTCCTCACGGATGGAATCGATTGGCGGGTTGGTTACCTGTGCAAACAGCTGCTTAAAATAGTTAAACAGCGGCTCACGGTTTCCGGACAGTGCCGCAAGCGGTGTATCCGTACCCATTGCTGCGGTACCCTCAATGCCGTTCTTTGCCATCGGCAGGATGGAATCCTTTAAGGACTCATACGTGTAACCGAATGCCCTTTGCATTCTCTGGCGTTCTTCCTGTGTGTATTCCGGCACACGCTCATTCGGGATTTTTAAATCCTTTAACATGACGATGTTGCTGTCAAGCCACTCACCATACGGACGCTTATCCGCATATCTTTCTTTTAACTCATCGTCATCGATCACACGGCCCTGCACGGTATCTACAAGAAGCATTTTACCAGGGCGCAGACGGTCTTTTGTCACGATATGGGTCGGATCAATATCGAGAACTCCGACCTCGGAAGAAAGAATCAGATAATCATCGTCTGTAATGTAATAACGGGATGGACGCAGACCGTTACGATCAAGAACCGCTCCCATCATATCTCCATCGGAGAACAGGATGGATGCAGGCCCGTCCCAAGGCTCCATCATAGTTGCATAATACTGATAGAAATCTTTCTTTTTCTGTGTCATCACGGCGTTGTTTGCCCATGGCTCCGGAATCATGATCATGACTGCCAGTGGCAGATCCATGCCACTCATCACCAAAAACTCCAACGTATTGTCCAGCATTGCGGAGTCAGATCCTTCGGTGTTGACGACCGGAAGTACCTTCTGGAATTCCCCGCGCAGCTTGCCGGATGCCATCGTCTCTTCCCGGGCAAGCATCTTGTCTGCATTACCGCGGATGGTGTTGATCTCACCGTTATGTACAATAAAACGGTTTGGATGTGCTCTCTCCCAGCTTGGATTTGTGTTGGTAGAGAAACGGGAATGTACGGTTGCAATTGCAGACTCATAATCCTTATCCTGCAGATCGGAGAAGAACTGTCGCAGCTGCTCTACAAGGAACATTCCTTTATATACGATCGTTCTGCTCGAAAGAGAAGCAACGTAGCTGTCATCGTTGGACTGCTCGAATACACGGCGTGCCACATACAGCTTGCGGTCAAAATCAAGTCCCTTCTCCACATCTTCCGGTCTTTTGATGAACGCCTGCATGATGCATGGCATACATCCTCTGGCCTTGTCGGAAAGCTTGTCCGGATGAATCGGTACCTGTCTCCATCCGAGGAATTCCATTCCTTCCTTCTCGACAATTACCTCAAACATCTTCTTTGCCTGATTGGTCTTTAACTCATCCTGTGGGAAGAAAAACATTCCAACGCCGTAATCTCTCTCTTCTCCCAGCTTGATTCCAAGCGGCTCTGTCGCTTTCTTAAAGAACTTATGGGAAATCTGAAGAAGAATACCAACACCATCTCCAGTCTTTCCGTCGGCATCTTTTCCGGCTCTATGCTTTAAGTTCTCAACAATTTTCAAGGCATTTTCCACGGTCTGGTGGGTCTTGATACCTTTGATGTTTACCACAGCACCAATTCCGCAGTTATCATGTTCGAAACTCGGATCATATAATCCTTTGGCGGTTGCTGTGCTCTCATTCCATTGCTCTTTCATAGAACTATCCTTTCGTTGTAAATCATTCATGAGTTGCTTTTTCTTAACTGATTCTCATTTTACTCCTATAACCGCCGCTTGTAAATCACTTTTTTCGTTTTATTGTCTGATAATTTGTCTATTGTTCGCTTTACATAATATTGTCGGACAATAATGTATGTTTTCTTTTATATCTTTCGTTTTTCAAACAATATAGCGGTCATATTCATGAAATATTTTTTCATAAATATGACCGCATTTTCTGTTTTTATTAAGTTGTTTTTATTTTACAAACAATTTATATCTGAAATTCATTCACCGTCTGCTGCAATGTTCCGATGCTGTCCAAAACCTTTTCCCATAACTTTTCCTCCTTGGTATTTTTATATTTTAACACTACTATACTTTAACGCGATAAACAGGTAAAAAGAAAAAAGGCATCTGATTTTTTCAAATCAGATGCCTTTGAAACGCTCTATGCCTGCTGGTCAATCGCCTGTCCTGTCCGGTAATAGGTAAAATCGGCTGTAACCAGAACTCTTTGATTCTCATCCATAAGTTTCACGGTATATACGCCGATCCGTCCTCCCTGTCTTTGTACTTCTGCCTCACCGTACACATAGCCGGTATCTTTCACAGCCTCCAGATAATTCATTTTTCCGTCAATCGTTGTAACATAATTGCCATAGGTGGATGCCGCCAAACCAGCAAGCGTATCAGCAAGCGCATACGCACATCCGCCATGCATTCCACCGTAAATATTCGTAAAATGCTCATCCATGCGCATTCTTCCGTAAGCATAGCCTTCCCGCACTTCCAGCAGTTCCATTCCCAGAAGCTGTGCAAATGGATTTTTCTCCAAAAGCCGGTTCAGCTTCTGTGGTGTCAGTTCCTGTGGCTGCTGTGACTGTTGTACTGCCTTCTGTTCTGTTGTTTTCACGGCAGAAATATGTTTGTGTTTCTTACTCATGTTTTCTTCCTTTATTAACGTTTTTTATCTGTCCTGCCTCTATCTGCTTTTCAGATATTTCTATATCTCTGTACATAGCAATCTGTCTCATGGTTGACTCATAAATCTCCATGCTCATAATTACCATATCTCCATAGCCATTTTTCGTAACATAAATTGGCTCCTCTGTCTTATGACACATATCAGATATCTCCGATGTATTCTTCAAGTCTTTAATTGGAATTATTTGTGGCATAACATACACCTCCTTACTTACGTCCTAATTGTACCATAATTATACCCTTTTTCAACTTAATTATTGTTTATTTGATTTCCCATTCAAGTTGTGAACGAGCTCCACCATAAAATCCTGCATCTGCAAATAAATCCCCAGGTCTATCCATACAACCAAATAAAAAAGGGGATACAGTGCATCTAAACTATATACCCAAAAAAGACGGACAATGACATATGTCAACGTCCGTCTTCTTCATCCATTTTTTCAATTATCAGCTACTACCTATAGCAAAACGAACATCATAAACCGGACAGATTAGTTTTCATCCTGCATTTTTGCAAGTTTCTTCGCCTGGTCGCCCTCACGAAACGATTGCCTCATCGATTGTAGGCTCGGAACAAATGCCTCCATGCCATAAAAAGGCTCGAAACGTGTGCCTCCAACGAAACAAGCACGAAGCAATTACCTCTTTATAAAATTCTGCAATTTGCATCAATTATTCTCAAATCAAAGAGATATCCCATTACATTTTCCTATTTCGTTTATTGAATTACAAATTATCTTTCAGTAAGGCAGACAATTTTTCTGCCTCATCGTGAGTAAGCGTTACCCCTTTTCCCATTTTCTCATGCTCAGGTGCCCAATCCCTGATATCATACTTAAGTTCTCCACCATTCCATGAAATCTTGTTAAGTTCCTTTGTCCACCCCTTGGCACTCTCTGAAAGAGTGCCAATATGTTCAACTATTTCATATTTGAAATCTGCCATATACTTTCTCTCCTTTATATCTGCATACCCGTTACACTTCTCAAATATTCATCAAATTTTTCATCCAAAATTCCTTTATGCCTACTTACATACTCTGATACAAATGATGCTACCCAATATTGGGAACCATCTGGCGGAGTATCTCCGCAATCTAAATAATCAATGTAATCTTCTGACATAATTAATCCCGGTCTTATCAAAACTAATACCATCAAAAATGACATCGTTATATATGTAATTGTCTCTCCAAATTCTTTGCAATATTTTGAAATATTGCTATGTGTATCCATTCTTTGATATGAAAAATTATAATATAATTGTCCATTAGAATGAACAAAATTATTTAATTTTAATGCCAACTTATCAAATGCATCTTTTAACTTATACTTTTTTATTGCTTCCCCTGCACTTGATGATGCGATAGCTTTGAAAATAGTTCCAATGTAAACATCATTTTGTTGATTTCTGATCCAATCACAAATATTTCTTTCATCTTTGCCTAGGTCTTTTAATTCAACATACTTCATAAAATCTGTCTTATCTCCAACTGTCAGCATATAAATATAATAAAAGACATCATCCCTATATTTTCTCAAAAGTGAATATGCATCTGCAAAATTAGCATTCAGGCAGCAATATCGAATACTTTCTGCCGTTCTACTTACAGAATCAAGAATCTGATTTCCACTGATAACTCCGACTTTATGTAAAACTATGTTATCTCTGCCATATGCTAAGAAACTCATTTCATACATGAAATTTCTTGTTTCCTCTAGCAATGTATTCAACTCTTGGAAGGAACTATTTTCCTTAATGACACTTCTATTTATTTCAAAGTCATCTGGTATTTCAAGCATATGCACTCCTTAATCACTCTCGGCAACACCAAACTTATTTACAAAATCCTCATAGCCATTTACCCAATCAAACTTTGTATCATCGGATACTGCTTTAAAATGAAGTTCTCCGCAATGAATCTTGTTTTTTCCACATCAGTCAGGTCAGCCCATTATTACCTTCAGCAAGGACATTATCAGCAAATAATCCATTTGCTAACTGCACCTTACGCAAATTTTCTAACAATCTGCTACCAACAACAATGTCATTGTTTCTGACAGGATCACCCTCACCAAATTTGCGTGTTCGTGACGGCCTGTAAATTCCATCAACATGTCTTGATAACCCTCTGAACAATTCCACTGTAGAATGAATCGCCTGTATCTGATAATCCAGATCATCCTCAAATTGAAATATAATACGCTTAGGCATTTGGCTCTCCTCCTGCTTCCTCTTCTGCATCTTTTTGTTGCAAATAAAAAATAGCCTTTTGTGTCTCTATTTCCTCACGCAATTCTTCTTCTGTCGGCAAATACAATTTGTACTTACTTGCAAATAGCTGTTCATTTCCATGTAATATAGAATACCTTGCAATATCTTCATCCGTTTCCGAACATAATACAATTCCAAGTGTTGGATTATCATCTGGCGCTTTTTTTAATTCATCATACATACGAATATACATGTCCATTTGCCCAACATCCTGATGCGTAATCCTCTCTGTCTTCAAATCAATTAATACAAAACATTTCAAAATATAATTATAAAACACCAAATCAATATAATAATCTTGTTTCTCAGTGTGGATGTGTTGCTGTCTCGCAACAAACGCATATCCTTTTCCCATTTCCATCAGAAATTTCTGCAGATTTGTTATAATACTTGACTCAAGTTTTGTCTCGTTAAAAGATGCATCTGGCGTTAATCCCAAAAACTCCACTACTACAGGATTTTTTATAAATTCAAGCTTATCATTTTGATATGAGGATGTCTTTTCTCTCATTTCAGCTTCTACAGCTTTTTTATCCTGTGATTGAAGCATACGATAATAATATTGGCTATCAATATTTCTCTGTAAAGTACGAACACTCCATGTCTGCTCATAGGCTTCTTTCTCATACCATTTGCGAGCTGTTTCATCATGCACTTGAAGAAGAGTACGATAATGTGACCATGTGAGTCTAATATCAGATTGTCGACACGCTGTGTCGACAATCTGTGGAAAAGCCTTGTAGAATCTTAAACAGTGATATAAATTACTCCTGTCATATCCCTTTCCATATTTTTGAGTCAGGTACCTTGATAAATTTTTAATAATTTCTACACCATATTCAGCCCGTTCTTCTCCAGCTAATTCTTCCACTGCTATTCGATATCCAATCAACCAATTTCTTTGTGATAATATTGTATTTACTGAACGATAAGCTTCTTTTTGTGATACTTCTATAATAGTTTGAACATCATTTAGTATGTTGTCTGTTTTATGAAAATTATCCATAATAACATTATTTACACTATTCATAACTTCATTCATCTGCCTGCCTCCTTACGGCAGATTATACATCTCTGCCATATTTTCTATATAAATTCCACTGTATATGTAGGTTTGCTAGCTCCTGCATTCTTTTCAATAAGAGCTTTCAGTTTTCTGAATGTCTCATCCTTTAAAGAAATATCATCTTTAAATGTCGAATCTCTGAAAATAAATTTAATTGGCAATGGGTCAAGCTTTGCAAGTTTTGAAACTAAATCCTCTGTGATTGTTATTTCCAAGCATACCAAATAACTGCTTGCATAGAGATATGTACGACTCCCAATATCGGATAACTGCTCTAATGTTTCTGAAAGTGCTACATCACGCTGACGAAGCATCAATTCATATACGATATCTATGTCGTTGGCACCTGGCATGAAGTCAACAAGGTCTGGTGCATACTCAAGCTGATTAACATTGATCTGTCCCATATCCATGATGGAATTCCACTTTATATTGGTATCGGCAGTTCTAAATACTTTAAATCCAATATCGATGTCTGCATCTGGATGGTCTGATCTGATTTTATCTCCTGCTCTACGGATACGTTCTTTACCTATTTCACATATATTTTTATAACCGGCTTTGCTCGCTGTACCGTTATCATCCGTTAATTCCAGTATTTGTGTTACTATAAATTTACAATTACTTTAATAATATTAACTATTGCATCCTTCTTGTTCTGGAGAACTTCATTAATTTTCTGTATCATCTGCTCATTGGAATTTATCGCATTCATATATCAGCCAACTCCTTGCTGAACACTTTCTCTAGCTGTGTTCTTATTGATTATCTCAAAATAGGTGTCCAATAATCTGTACCTTCATCTATGTTCTCTCAAATTTTGTACTTAATATTAGTTATAAAAACTTAAGGTTAATTATATCACAAAACGCTAACCATTTCATCAATATTATGGAGTTGTCTGTTCTTCTTTAAGCTGTCTTATACTAATTTTCTTAAAAAATTTCATGGGCTATACAATTATTCACCAGACTGTGAAAAAAAGCAAAAAATCAGAGCCAGCCTTTCGGCTGACTCTGATCCACTCCAAGCAATATTACAATTTATTTTGATAATTCTCTAACTGGCGGAAAATACCAACTACATTTATCTGCTAATACCTATAGCAAAACGAACATCATAAACCGGACAGATTAGTTTTCATCCTGCATTTTTGCAAGTTTCTTCGCCTGATCGGCCGCGATACATGCATCGATAATCTCCTGGATATCTCCGTCAAGAATCTTGTCCAGCTTGTATAATGTCAGGTTGATGCGGTGATCCGTCACACGTCCCTGTGGGAAATTATAAGTACGGATCTTCTCGGAACGGTCTCCGGTTCCGATCTGGCTGCGTCGTTCCTCAGACTCTGCATCCTGCTTCTTCTGCAGTTCGAGATCATACAGCTTGGTACGCAGCAGTGCAAACGCTTTCTCCTTGTTCTGGATCTGTGATTTTTCGGTCTGACTGTAAATCACGATACCGGTCGGATAATGCGTCAGACGCACAGCAGAGTCCGTCGTATTGACACACTGTCCACCATTTCCGGACGCTCTCATAACGTCGATACGGATGTCTTTGTCGTCAATATGCACTTCCACATCCTCAGCCTCCGGCATAACTGCAACACTGCAGGTTGATGTCTGAATACGCCCCTGGGATTCCGTCTCCGGCACACGCTGTACACGGTGCACACCAGATTCATATTTCAGTACGGAATATGCGCCTGCTCCAGTCACCATAAAGTTGACCGATTTCATGCCTCCGATTCCAGTTTCATCTGCCTCAAGTGTCTCCACTTTCCAGCCACGACGCTCTGCGTAGTGTACATACATACGGTAAATTTCAGCCGCAAAAAGCGCAGCTTCCTCTCCACCGGCGCCTGCACGAATCTCCACAATAACGTTCTTGTCGTCGTTCGGGTCTTTTGGCAGAAGCAGAATCTTTAATTTCTGTTCCAGCTCTCCCAGACGGCTCTTTGCCTCATTTAATTCTTCCTTTGCCAGTTCGCGCATTTCCTCATCAGATTCCTCATCAAGAATTGCAAGGGAATCCTCTATCGTCTGCTTACATGCCTTGTATTCCTTGTAGGCATCCACGATTGGCTGCAGATCACTCTGCTCTTTCATCAGTTTACGAAAGCGGTTCGGATCGTTTGCCACATCCGGCTCGCTCAATGTATTCATTAACTCCTCATAATGATGAAGTAAATCCTCTAATTTATCAAACATAATCTATCCTCTCTTTTCACATAGGTGTTTGTGTCCGCAGACCACACGGTCATTTCGCGCAAGATCTTTTTTCACGCAGACGTCCTCAAATCCGGCCTCTTTCATCATAGACGATACCGCCCATCCCTGGTCATATCCGATCTCAAACAGCAGATACCCTCCATCGGTCAGATAATCCGGGCTTTCCTGGATGATCTTCCGGTAGAAGAACAGACCATCTTCTTTTCCGTCCAGTGCCTCATGCGGTTCAAATTCCGACACCTCCGGCATCAGAAACGGAATTTCATCGCTGCGGATGTATGGTGGATTTGACACAATCACATCAAACGTTTCATCCGCAACATCCTCAAACAGATTGCTTCTCTCGAAAATGGCAGGAACATCATTTAATTTTGCATTTTCCTTTGCAACATTGATCGCCTGTTTGGAAATATCATATCCATATCCCCCGGTACCGTGTACATTTTTCAAAATACTGATCAGCACACATCCGGAACCGGTACACATATCCAGCACCTTCATCCCCGGTTTTACAACCTTCAGTGCTTCCTCCACCAGGGTTTCCGTATCCTGTCGCGGAATCAGCACATTGGAATTCACATGAAATGTCATCCCCATGAATTCCTGTTCCCCGGTGATATACTGAAGAGGCACTCGCTCTGCCCTCTTTTTAATCAGCACTTCAAATTCATGCTGCAGTTCCTCCGGCATCTCTTCGTCAATATGCATATAATAGTAAGTGTGGTCAATTTTACATGCCATGGTCAAAAGCAGCCATGCATCATTTCTGGCATCTGCAATGCCAGCCTCACACAGGCTTTTTTCTCCCGAAACAATTGCTTCCCTATAGGTCATACATTCTCTTCCTTCTGCCACTTTCTCCAGTCAAACACAGCTTCCACCGAAGCGATTCCCACTTCGATCATCTCATCATCCGGCTCTTTTGTTGTCATCTTCTGCATCCAGAGTCCCGGTTTGCTCAGTATATTCACCAGCCGGTTATCATATCTTCCCGCCAGACGGATAAACTCATAAGATACTCCGGCGATCACCGGAATAAGAAGAAGTCTGAGCACCAGCTGCAAAATACGCGAATCCACACGGATAAACAAAAAGAACACGATAGATATCAGCATTACAATCAGCAGGAAACTAGTACCGCAGCGCTTGTGCTGCCGGGAACTTTTCCGGACATTTTCCACATTCAGTTCCATTCCGTGTTCGATGCAATTGATGCATTTGTGTTCTGCTCCGTGGTACATAAACACTCTCTTAATATCAGGTGTCAGGGAAATCAGTGCAATATATCCGATAAAAATTGCCAGACGGATCATTCCCTCCAGCAGCGCAATCACGGTATCCGATGCAATAACTTTATGGAAGATCCCGGACAGAAAATATGGCAGGAAAAAGAAAAGTCCCAGCGCAAAAACAATGGAAAATGCAACAGTGCCGCCCATCATTGCCTTCTCCTGCTTTTTTTCTTTTTCTTCCTGTGCCTTTCGTTCCTCCTGCGTCATGGCTTCTTTTTTCTTTTTTTCATCCTCATCGTCTTCAAAAAAGGAAGCCGAATACATGAGTGTCTGCATGCCAAGGATCAGTGATTCTATAAAATTAATGACACCACGGATGAACGGCAGACGCCGCAGTTTTTTATTTTTAATTGTCTCTTTAAATGTGGAGACTTTTACATCAATGGTGTGATCCGGCTTACGAACGGCAACCGCATAACGGTCTTCGTTCTTCATCATGACACCTTCCATGACTGCCTGCCCGCCAACTCCTGAATATTTCATATTTCCCCCTGTAAGAGAAAAAGGTTGAGGCAATACACAGCCTCAACCTTTTTACGTGACTTATCAATTCTATTTCATGCCATACTTCTTGTTGAACTGTTCGATACGTCCACGAGCCTGGTTAGCCTTCTGCTGTCCAGTATAGAATGGATGACACTTAGAACAGATTTCTACGTGGATCTCCGGCTTTGTAGAACCTGTAACGAATGTGTTTCCACAGTTGCAGGTAACGGTTGCCTGATAATAATCTGGATGGATTCCTTCTCTCATGATTTTCACCTCTTTATATTCTTATCGTTTTCTGTAATCAGTCTTCCGGCTGACTCTGGTTCCTGTCACACCCTTTATACCCGTATGCCCGATCCGCATATGATACTTATTACAAGAGCGACACTTTCGTCCGTTTACATCCCGATAAACAGCTTAATTATTGTAACATAGCGTCCATGCAAATGCAATAGAAATTTAAAGAATTCTGTTTTTTCTTACAAGATTGATAAAATCAGCATTTGTACGCGTGTGTGCAAACATATTTAAAATATTCTCCACAGCCTCATCCGACCGCATGCCGTTTAATGCCCGGCGCATATTCTCCACGCCCTCACGCTCCTGCGGATCAAGCAGCAGATCGTCTCTTCGCGTGCCGGACTTTACAATATCCACCGCCGGGAAAATTCTCTTTTCGGAAAGTTTCCGGTCAAGAACAAGTTCCATGTTACCGGTTCCCTTAAATTCCTCAAATACCACGTCATCCATCTTGCTTCCGGTATCGACCAGTGCCGTGGCAAGAATGGTCAGGCTTCCGCCTTCTCTCATATTCCGGGCTGCACCAAAAAATCGTTTCGGCATGTGCAGTGCCGCCGGATCAAGACCACCGGAAAGTGTACGGCCGCTCGGCGTACAGGTCAGGTTGTAGGCACGTGCCAGACGTGTGATACTGTCGAGGAGAATCATCACATCCTTTTTATGTTCCACCAGACGTTTTGCACGCTCGATTACCATTTCCGATACCCGCTTATGGTGTTCTGCGGTCTCATCGAAAGTGGAATAAATGACCTCTACATTTTCTCCCTCAATTGCCTCTTTAATATCGGTTACTTCCTCCGGCCGCTCGTCAATCAGCAGAATGATCAGATGCATCTCCGGGTTATTTTCCTTTACCGACTTGGCGACTTCCTTTAAAAGCGTTGTCTTACCTGCTTTCGGCGGGGATACAATCATGCCACGCTGGCCTTTTCCAATCGGGGAAACAATATCCATCACTCGCATTGCAACCGAACCGCCGGGACGTTCCATGCGCAGACGCACATTCGGAAAAATCGGGGTCAGGTCCTCAAAGTTTGTCCGCTTCTGTGCTTCCGAAGGATGATATCCGTTTACCGAAGTCACATACAAAAGGGCGGAAAATTTCTCCCGCTCGGATTTCACTTTGGTATTTCCACAGACAATATCCCCTGTCTTTAGATTAAATCTGCGGATCTGGGACGGCGCCACATAAACGTCATGTTCCCCCGGCAGATAGTTTTCACAGCGGATAAAACCGAATCCATCTGCCATAACCTCCAGAATACCGCTCGCTGTATTTCCACTGTCGAGGCTGACGATATCTTCTTTGATCGCAGCACTGTCATTATCCTCCTGTGCCTTATAGATCTGTTCCTGTGATGCATGTGCTCCATGTTCTGCATGCATGCTTTCTCCATGCTCCGGATGGCTGTGATCCTCCGTATGGGACGGATGCTCTTCTCTTCGCGGTTTTGGTGTATGCTTTCTTCCTTCCTGTCCGGAAGCTGTCCGCGCGGTATATACCGTCTTTGCCTTCGGCGCTGCCTCTTTTTCCCGCTCATCTTCCTGCAGCATCCGATCAATCAGTTCTCCCTTTTTCATTGTTGAGATTCCTTTGAGTCCGCGTGCCTTTGCCAGGTCTTTTAACACAACCAAAGAAAGACTCTCATATTTTTCCCTCATTCCATCTGCTCCTTCTTAAAAAATATAGACTTGTTTCGTACCGTAAATCATTTCATAAATTACACTTATTTGCATGGGATATCAGTCAGAAACGACTATGAATCATTTCAAATATTATCTAATGCAGCTATTATACACTATTTCCGGTAAAATAGGAAGTCTTTTTTTTCATGCGCAAGAATGGTATTGTGAATAAGTATGAGTATGTAAAGGAGAAAATTACTATGGATAATAAAGAAAAGGCACTTTTATGCCACAAAGAATGGAACGGAAAACTCGAAACCGTTGCAAAATCAAAAGTAAAAACCCGCGAGGATCTCGCGATTGCATACACCCCGGGTGTTGCAGAACCATGCAAAGTAATTGCGGAAGATAAAACTGCTGCCTACGCTTATACATGGAAAGCCAACACGGTTGCCGTTGTTTCCGACGGAAGTGCCGTTCTCGGTCTTGGAAATATCGGTCCTTATGCCGCTATGCCGGTCATGGAAGGAAAATGTGTATTATTCAAAGAATTTGGAAATGTTAACGCTGTACCGATCTGTCTGGACACTCAGGACACCGAAGAGATCATTCAGGCTGTGAAAAATATAGCTCCCGGATTCGGCGGTATCAATCTGGAAGACATCTCCGCTCCGCGTTGTTTCGAAATCGAGGAACGTCTGAAAGAAACGCTTGATATCCCGGTATTTCATGATGACCAGCACGGAACCGCCATCGTTGTTTTGGCCGGTATCATCAATGGTCTGCGTGTGACCGGCAAGAAAAAAGAAGACTGCCGCGTTGTGGTAAACGGTGCAGGATCTGCCGGTGTGGCAATCACCAAACTTCTTCTGACTTACGGTTTCAAACACGTGACCATGTGTGACCGTGAAGGAATCATCGGAAAAGATTATCCGAACTTAAACTGGATGCAGAAAAAAATGACAGAGGTTACCAATCTCGAAAATGCCTCCGGAACGCTGGCAGACGCACTGCGCGGTGCGGATATCTTTGTCGGTGTCTCTGCGCCAAACATTGTCACTCCGGAAATGGTTTCTTCCATGAACAAAGATGCCATCCTGTTTGCCATGGCAAATCCGGTGCCGGAGATCATGCCGGATGTGGCCAAAGCTGCCGGAGCAAAAGTTGTCGGAACCGGACGGAGCGATTTCCCAAATCAGGTAAACAACGTGATCGCTTTCCCTGGTATTTTCCGCGGTGCATTAGAGGCACATGCCACCCAGATCACAGAAGAAATGAAACTTGCAGCAGCAGAAGCACTTGCAGCCCTAGTTTCTGATGAGGAATTAAATGAAGATTTCATTATGCCGGAAGCATTTGATCCACGTGTGGCAGAAGTTGTAAGTGAAGCAGTCAAGTCTCATGTCCGCTAATCGCTACTATTCTCTGAACGATTACTGTAAAGAGCTCTTCGGGGAAAAAGTGTACCGTCTCAGTCTAAGCGGTGGGATGACGTGTCCCAACCGCGACGGAACACTCTCTTACGGAGGATGTGCATTCTGCAGTGCCGGAGGCTCCGGTGATTTTGCCGCGGATGCATTTCTGCCGGTTTCTGAGCAGTTCATACAGGCCAGACAGAAAATCGCCGCCAAAACACACTGCCAGAAATTCATTGCGTATTTCCAGTCATTTACCAACACCTATGCCCCCGTTGACATTTTGCGTCAGCTCTATTCCGAGGCAATGGCACCGGAAGAAATCGTTGCACTTTCCATAGGAACCAGAAGTGACTGCCTTCCTCCGGAAACCTTAGAACTCCTCTCCGATCTCAATCAGGAAAAACCCATATGGATAGAGCTTGGTCTGCAGAGCATCCATGCAAAGACGCTGTCTGCCATGAACACGCATACCACGGTTGCACAGTTTGATGCCGCTGTATCCAAACTTCATGCCCTTGGAATCTCCGTGATCGCACATGTTATTTTAGGATTTCCCGGTGAAACAAAAGAAATGATGAAAGATACCGTCCGGCATGTCGCCGCACTTCCGGTTTCGGGAATCAAGCTGCAGCTTCTGCATGTCCTGCGTGGCACTGCACTGGCAGAACAGTATCAGCTTCATCCGTTTCCCATGATGGAACTTGATGAATACAGCGATTTTGTGATCGACTGCCTGGAACTTCTTCCCCCGGACATGGTCGTTCACCGTCTGACGGGAGATGGTCCCCGCAGTCTATTACTCGCCCCTTCCTGGAGCACAGACAAAAAACGCATTTTAAACACCATTCATCGCCGTCTCAAAGAACGCAATACCAGACAAGGAGAACATTTTTATGGCAGAACCATTTACAATCTATAAACTTACGATCTTATATATGCTGAGCAAAGCAGGGTTTCCGCTTTCCAACACCCAGATTTCCAATTTCTTTCTGGAACAGGAATACACAGACTATTTCCGTGTACAGGAAGTAATCGGAGATCTGGTCGATGCCAATTTAATCCATGCAGAGTCCACGCACAGCAACACACAGTACTCTCTGACTTCTGCGGGAAAAGAAACACTTGGATTTTTCAAAGATAAATTAAATGATGGAATTGAAAATGATGTTCAGGGATTTTTTGAAAAGAATAAATTAGAATTCCGACAGGAAAATTCCATTCTGGCAGATTACTATAAGACAACCAATCAGAAATACGCAGTACGCTGTCAGGTACGGTCTGACGGCAATCCTCTGATCGACCTGACGCTTTGCGTAACTACAAAAGAACAGGCAGAAGCCATCTGCAATAACTGGAAAAAGAAAAGTGAAGATGTATATGCTGTACTGATGGACACGCTGCTGCAATAAGCCGCGTGTCATTTTTTCTTTTTCTGTACGCTGTATCCAAATTTGCCGAGTTTTTTCCCCAGAGCAAAATATTCTCCGTGGGAATACATGATAAGCCCGGTTCCGTTGATGTCAAATTTTCCTGTTTCATCCAGATACGCATCATCCACCGTTACGCCAAGTACTTCCGCCACAAACATCGTATGACTGCCAAGCGGATGGCTCTCCACCACCCTGCAGGCAATATTTACAGGACTTTCCGCAATTGCCGGAGCTTTCACATGCTCCACCGGAACCGGTGTAAGTCCTGTTTTTTTAAATTTATCCACATCTCTTCCGCTGACCACGCCGCAGTAATCACAGGCCTTTGCCAGTTTTTCGTTGGTCAGATTAATCACAAATTCTCCGGTTTTCTCTATGATCTCATAAGAATAACGGGATGGGCGGACGGAAATGGAAACCATCGGCGGATTGGTGCAGACGGTTCCTGCCCATGCCACGGTAATAATGTTTGGCCGATGATTCTGATCCGCCACACTGACCATCACAGCCGGCACCGGATTTAACATATTTCCCGCTTTCCAACTCTGTTTTCCCATTTTTCCACTCCTTTTGCCTGTTCCTGTTATTTATAATCCTGTTATAATTTCAGATCCGTATTTTCCCGGATAATATCCGCGATCAGTTCACGCTCATCCATATGATGCTTCACACCCTTGATCTCCTGGTAATCTTCGTGCCCTTTTCCTGCAAGAACGATGATATCGCCATCCTCGGCATGTTCCATGCAATACCTGATGGCTTCTTTCCGGTCCGGTATCGTCACATATGCGCCATCAGCTTTGTGTACCCCGACCAGAATATCGTTGATGATATCCATTGGTTCTTCATTTCTTGGATTATCCGATGTGACAACCGTCAGATCTGCCAGTTTTGAAGATACCTCTCCCATCTCATAACGGCGGGATTTTGCACGGTTTCCTCCGCATCCGAACAGGCAGACCAGTCTGCCCGGCTCATACTCTTTCAAGGTCGTTAACAGACTCTCCAGTGCCATGGCATTGTGTGCATAGTCAATCATCAGCGTATATCTCTTTGTTACCGGTACAATCTCAATTCTTCCCTTGACACTTACATGAAGCATCGCCTTTTTGATTTCTTCAACACTGACACCAAAATGATGACAGATTGCAATGGCGGTCAGGGAATTATACACCGAAAATTTTCCCGGCACATTGACTTCCACATCAAAATCCATGGAACCTCCCACATGATATTTTACACCAAGTGCCCCATGCTCCTTTTTTAACTCTACCTTCTGCGCAATCAGATCATTTTCTGCTCCATACCCAAACGTCTCAACCGTACAGGTATGTCCCTGTAAAATGCCCTGCAGATGCTCGCTGTCCCCATTAAAAATTCCATGCCTGCACTGCTGGAACAAAAGACTCTTGCAGTGCATATAATCTGCAAAATCCTTGTGCTCATTTTCTCCGATATGATCCGGTTCAAGATTGGTAAACACGCCGATATCAAACACAAATCCGGATACGCGGTGAAGCATCAGCGCCTGGGAAGAGACTTCCATCACAACAGCATCGAGTCCCGCATCTACCATTTTTGCAAAAAGCTCCTGCACCCGGTAAGATTCCGGTGTCGTATTTGCAGAAGGAATACGCTCAGAACCAACAATCGATTCGATCGTGCCGATCAGTCCGGTTTTGATTCCCGCAGACTCTAGAATCGAACGAACCATATAGGTTGTCGTTGTTTTTCCTTTTGTTCCGGTAATACCGATCGTCTTTAATTTTTTTGCCGGATGCCCAAAATATGCCGCAGACATGCAGGCAAGTGCCAGACGGCTGTCCTCTACCTTGATATATGTAATTCCATCGATCGGCGTTACATCCTTTTCTACGACAATGGCCGCTGCTCCCTTTGCTGCCACATCCGGAATAAACTCATGTGCATCACGCACACTTCCGCTGATGCACACAAACACAGAACCTTTTTCAACCTTGCGGGAATCATATACCAGAGTCGTAATCTCTGTCTCCTCGCTTCCCGCCAGTATCTCATATTCCATTTCGTTGATAAGTTCTTTAATTATCATTTAATTTTCCTCCCATATTCCATGAAACACTTCTGTCGCTGGTCCGGTCATATAAATATGATTGTTATCCGGATCATACTCGATGGTCAGATCTCCGCCCCGCAGATGCACCAGAACTTTATTTTCTGTCTTATGATTTAAGATACATGCCATAACCGTGGCACAGGTTCCGGTACCACAGGCAAGCGTCTCCGCAGATCCGCGTTCCCACACCCGCATGGATGCTTCCGTCGGAGAAATAACGTGTACGAACTCTGTGTTGGTCCGTTTTGGAAACCGTGGATGATGTTCAAACTCCGGACCGTATTTTTCCAGTTCAAAATGTTCGGTGTCCTCCACAAAAATTACCGCATGTGGATTTCCCATCGACACGCAGGTCATCTTCCACTCTCTGCCCTCTACTTCAATCGGCTCATCTACCACCTGTTCTCCCGATGCATCTACAGGAATTAAATCCGGTTTTAATATCGGTTCTCCCATATCCACACGAACCAGCGAAACCTTGCCATCCGCAACCGTCAGCTGCAACGTTTTTACCCCGGCTCCGGTTTCAATCGTAATCTCTTTCTTATCCGTCATTTTATGATCATATACATATTTTGCGACACAGCGGATTCCGTTTCCACACATCTCCGCCTCCGAGCCATCCGCATTGTAAATCCGCATCCTGAAATCCGCGATATCCGATGGGCCAATAGTGATCAGACCATCCGATCCGATTCCAAAATGGCGGTCACTCACTGCAATTGATACCTTTGCAGGATCTGCTATCTTTTCCTCAAACAAATTGACATATACATAATCATTTCCGCACCCATGCATTTTTGTAAACTTCATATTTCTACACTCCTTTTTTTCCATCCTGTCGATTCAGAGCTTCTATTCTAAGTATACCCGCACGATCCGTCTTCTAAAACAACTACAGTGCTTTTTATATTGCAAATTGTGTGGAAACATAGTACACTGAATCTAATTAATATTTACAGGAGATTTATGCAATGTCAGAACTCTCACATTATGAAAAAACAGGATATCTTCATGACGATTTTAAGATTTTTCACTTAAAAGATACCTCTATGCGCCCGATTGACTTTCATTACCACGATTTTCATAAAATTCTGATCTTTCGCAAAGGAAATATTTCTTACAATGTGGAAGGACGTACCTATGATCTGATACCGGGGGATATCGTATTCGTTCCCGCAGGTACGGTCCACCGTCCGGTTCTGCACAGTTCTGAAATTTATGAGCGCATCATCATCTATATTTCCAGACACTACCTGGATGCCTGTCATGATTCCGACGATCTCTCACTCTGCTTAAAAGAAGCGCATCAGAAAAAATCGCATGTACTGCGTATTCCGGCACTGCAGACAACACAGATTGCAAGAATTATCCACGATCTGGAACAATCTCTGGATTCCAGAGAATACGCAAACGAACTTTATCATAAACTTCTTTTTCTGGAGCTGATGGTGCAGTTAAACCGTGCAGCTCTCTCCAACCGCATTGAATATCTTTCTACCACAGCCTCAAATCATAAAATGATCCATGTGATAGATTATTTAAATGCACATTTAACAGATGACATCACCATCGACTTTCTTGCCGAACATTTCTATCTGAGCCGGTATCATCTCATGCATGCCTTCAAGGAAGAAACCGGTTATACGATCGGAAACTATCTGACCACGAAGCGCCTTTTGCTGGCAAGAGATCAGATCGCCCAGGGGGAATCCATCACCACCGCCTGTTATGCCTGTGGTTTTCACAATTATTCCACCTTTTCCCGGGCATACCGCAAACATTTTGGCTGTTCTCCCAGAGAACAGCGCAATTGATCTGTCTGCCTGTTACATTTTGCGCTCTGCAAGTGTGTTGATCAGCGCAGGAATCAGCTGTTTCTTTCTGGATACCACATTTTCCAACATAATCCCCTGATCGGAAGGCTCGCAATTATAAGCTGCCGCAACCAGCTGCGATGCATCCGCACCGCGATAAATCAGATAAGTAGACTCATTTAAGATATCCGTCAGCATGACAAAAATCATCTGGATCTGTTTTTCTCCCATCATCTGTTCCAGTTTCGGCTCGATACGTTCCTGCACCTTATCCAGTTCGGTGCGTCCCATCGCGCTGATCTGCGCCACGCCAAAACTCACATCCCCGGCATGGAAAATTTTAAAATCCTGATTTAAAATTTCTTCTTCTGTTTTATTATCAAAATTGCTTCCCGCCTGAAACATTGCTGAGGCAAGCTCCTCGACCTTAACCTCTGCAATCTCTGCCAGCCGGAGTGCTGCTTCCCTGTCTATCTGTGTACAGGTCGGTGAGCGGAACATCAGCGTGTCAGATAAAATGGCTGCACACATCAGTCCTGCCATCTGCGAGGTGATCGTAATTCCCTTTTCCAGATACATCTGATAAATGATGGTGGATGTACATCCAAGCGGCTGATTGCGGAAATACACCGGAGACATGGTCTCAAGGCTGCCCAGCCGGTGATGATCGATAATCTCTAAAATTTCCGCCTCATCGATATTGGATACTGCCTGTGATTTTTCATTGTGGTCCACAAGGATCAGTTTCTTTTTCTCTGCTCTCATCAAATTTCTGCGGGAAAACATACCCACATAGTTCTGGTTTTCATCGAGAACCGGGAAATCCCGATGCCGTATATTGGCTACGGTCTCTCTTACCTCATCCACGTAATCATCCAGATCAAAATGAATAATTCCTTTTTTTGTCATAAAATGCTTGATCGGCATACTCTGGTTGATCAGACGAGCCGCGGTAAACGTATCGTACGGTGTACTGATCAGAACGACTTCGCGTTCCTTTGCCGCCTCGATCACTTCCTGACTGATTTCATATCCGTTAGTGACAATCATGCAGCTGCAGTTTGATGCAATGGAAAGCATCTGCGACTCTTCCCCGTCCCCGATCATAACCAGGTCATCCTTGTCTATGGCAGAAGTCACTCCTTCTGGTGTACCGATTCCGATTACCACCTTGCCGTGAACAAAATACGCATGTTCATTTCCTGTCAGCAGCTGTCCGTCCAGCGTCTCTACAATATTCTTGTACTGGGTACGTGCGGTAGAAAGGATGGTATTATCATATACATCCATGTAGGATTTTGCAATATCTCCTGTTACAATCAGTCCTTCCAGCTTATTTTCCCGCACCACCGGAAGCGTAACAACCCCGAGGATCTTCATCATCTCCCATGCCTTTTTCATAGAGATATGACTGTTTACTCCCTCTGTACGGCGTATCTGAATATCCTTGATCTGTGTTCCGACATCCGAAATCATTGCCGGGGCCTCTGCATGAAACCTTTCCAGAACATACGCCGTCTCCGCATTTACAGATCCGGCTCTCTTTGCAATATAGGTCATTCCCGTAGCTGTTTTGGGATTCTTTTTTTCTATTTCATTTTTCAGGTTTGCATAAGAAATCGCTGCACATATGGAGTCTGTATCCGGATGCTTATGTCCTACAACCCAAACTTTCTTTTTTGCCATATCAGATTCTCCTATTCACATTTCTCTTTTCGAATTGTTCTATCTCTTTTTTGAGACAAAAAATGCAATCCTCATTCTTTTGAGAATTGCATATCCTTATTCTAAAACGCAATCACGCCCACACTAACCAGCAGAACCAAAAGTAACACCACCAGATTCACGATTCCAAGTATCATTCCCGTCAGGGAAAAAATACGGACCGGATGCATTCTGCTTTCCATAACGGTAAGCTTGTCCAGACGTTCATCCATGCTGCGGAACAGATCCGAAATATTTCGGTAGCATTTTACATTTTCTGTATGTACTTTCTCGGAGATTTCTGTTTTTGCCGTGGTCAGCTGTTCTTCGATCTGCGCAAGAGAATCTTTCAGTTCCTTTGCTTTTTCTTCATTTAAGCGTTTGCCGTCTGCCACATCTTCCTTCATGGAAACTTCGATTTCTTCCATCTTGGCAGACACTTTGCCGATCAGACGATCAATCTGCTTTTCCACTTCCGCAGTGAATCCATCTGCTTTTTTCTGACGCTCCTCGAGAATCTGCCCCAGAGCATCTGCTTTCTCCTGACGTTCATCCACTAACGTCTGCAGTTCCTGTGCCTCCGTCTCTCTGGAATCAAGCAATGACTGTAACTGCTTGGCGCGTTCTCTGAATTCATCAATCTGGCTAAGTAAGAAATCTTCCCTGCTCACAACATTAACTTTCCTTTCCTGTACTTCGGGCTGTATTTCCGTGTCCGGCTTTGTCTCTTTTGTCTTCTGCGAAAAAACCTCCTGCGGTTTTTCCTGAGCAGATGCACGCATCCGTTCTTCATATGCAGCTTTCCGACGATTGTGCGCAATCTGTCTGCGCAGCTCCAACAATAATCCAGACATTTTTTCCTCCGCTGTATCAGTTCCTCTGTTTATTGTATCATTCTCCCACGTATTTGTAAACAAAAAAGACTGCCAGCATGACGGTACTGGCAGTCCTTCTCCTTTTATAATATTCAGATCTTAAGCGATTCCGTTTACTAATTTTGCTAAACGGGAAACTTTACGAGCTGCGTTGTTCTTGTGATATACACCCTTAGAGCAGGCACTCTCGATAACTGAAGAAGCATCCTTATATGCAGCCTCTGCAGCAGCCTTATCCTTTGCAGCAACAGCAGCCTCTACCTTCTTGATTGAAGTCTTAACTTCAGAACGGATTGCTTTATTTCTTGCAGTCTTTGTCTCTGTAACTAAAATTCTCTTCTTAGCAGATTTAATGTTAGCCAATCTGTACACCTCCATATCAAACTGTAATTTGTTTCCTGCGGTGAAACAGACACGGACGCTTCATCGCAAACATACTAGAATATAATATGTCAAGCTGTCCCTTCTGTCAAGATGTAATTGAAAAAAAGTTGTAAAAGTCTGCCAATATGTATATAATGTAGACATGAAAACGATTGATAACGACATCAAAACAGGACAATTCAAACAGATTTATCTGTTATACGGAGAAGAACAGTATCTGATCCGTCAGTACCGGGACAAATTAAAGCATGCACTGGCAGCGGATGATGATACCATGAACTTTTCTGCTTTCTCCGGCAGCGACATCAACCAGAAAGAGATCATCGATCTGGCAGAGACACTGCCTTTTTTTGCCGACCGCAGACTCATTCTGATCGAAGACAGCGATCTGTTTAAAAAAAGCGCCGAAGAACTTGCCGATTACATGTCTTCCATTCCGGAAACCACTTATTTTGTCTTTGCGGAAAAAGAAATAGACAAGAAAACAAAGATGTACAAGCAGGTGAAAAAAAACGGAAGCATCGTGGAATTTCCGCGTCAGAATGAGACGACTCTCTCCCGCTGGATCGAGGGAAGAATCCGCAAAAACGGAAAAAATATTACAAGAGATGCCTATGCGCTCTTTATCCGTAAAACCGGTGATGACATGGAAAATATCGACAAAGAGCTGGAAAAACTTCTCTGCTACACACTGGAAAAAGACTATATTGATATCTCCGATGTGGAAGCCATCACCACCGAACAGACCGAGAATAAAATCTTTGACATGATTGACGCAGTGGCACTGCACCAGCAGAAAAAGGCACTGGATCTTTATTATGATCTTCTTGCTCTCAAAGAAGCTCCGATGCGTATTCTTTTTCTGCTTTCCAGCCAGTTTCAGCGTCTGATGATTGTCAAATCCATGACCAATCAGGGATTTGGCAACAAAGAAATTGCTTTAAAAGCCGGCTGCCCGGAGTGGGCAGTCCGCAAATACCAGTCGCAGAGCCGTGCTTTTTCCATGGATCAGCTCAAACAGGCGATCCGCGATGGTGTGGAATACGAAACTGCAGTAAAAACCGGACACATGAATGACCAGATGGCCGTTGAACTGTTTCTGGTACAGTACAGTGCCGGAAAATAATTTTCTCTATTTCACATAAGTTTCGCACACCAGCTTATTTTCGATGACGCGCACCCGTATCCGTCCACCTTCGATGGTGCAAAAAAATCTGCTGCCGCTCTCTTTGATCCTTTGTACGGCATCCGGGCTTGGATGTCCGTAACGATTATCCTTTCCGGCTGAAGCAACCGTAATTTCCGGCCGGATACACTTCAATAACGCTTCTGCGTTCGCATAGCGCGATCCATGATGATCCGCCTTAAAAATCAAAACCTTATCCCATTTTTCGCGGCAGCTCAGCTGCTCTTCCACATCTGTAGAGATATCTCCACCAAACAGGGCGCGGATATCCCCCTCTTCAAATTGCAGTACCAGACACAGATCATTGACATCCTCCGCTTTATCCGAAGCTTTGGGATACAGACAGCGCATGGCTGCACGTTTGCTTCTTACCGTATCCCCCGCCTGCATATAAAGCACTTTCGTTCCATGGCTGCGAGCCAGTTCTGCCAGCTCTTTTGTCTTTGCTTCTTTTTCCACTGCTTTTGCAAACACCAGATACTCCACACGGTATCCGGACACAAGAACCTCCTTAAGACCGGACACATGATCGGTATCCGTATGACTGACAAACCAGTAAGAAATCTCTGACACTCCTTTTGCCTTTAAAAACGGCAGAATCCGGTACTTTCCCACCTGTTTCACATCGGTGCTCCCACCATCGATAAACATGGAAGTCCCGCCGCCCGTGCACAGATAAATACCGTCTCCCTGTCCCACATCAAGGAAATCAATCTCAAACGATTTCTTCTGTGGAAAAAGAAGAAAAAGCAGAAGAAACGCAATAAAACAGGAAAAAACTATGCCCTGCAGACGTTTCTTTCTTCGGCTTACACACAGATCTGCCGTCTCCCTGCAGTCTTTATGCTTTTCATTTCTGCGTGCACAGGCATAGATCGCCAGAAGAAACACTCCAAGCCCCAGGTAATACCAAAAGATCCGCATATGCGCAGGTTTCCCTGTGATCCTCTGCGCACCCGGAATCTTTAAGGAAACCTCACACAGAAACCGGTAACTGTCGAGCATCCAGCCACAGGGCACAAACAGAACACGCCCCGCAGGCAAAAACGCCATCCCCACAATCACCCCAAGCACAGTAAGCCCCAGTAATCCGTTGACCACCGCAAGTACAAACAGGTTTATCAGCATCGCGTACACGGGAATTTCATAATAAGAATATGCGACCAGCGGGATGGTAAACAACTGGATTGCAAAACTTACCAGAATTCCTTCTTTTTGTCTTGAGAAAAATGTTTTTTTGATGGTTTCCTCTCCGGCCTGCTGTCTGCGTTTCCATGAATGTTCCCATTCCAGCAGTACATTGGCTCCCACTCCGATGGCAATCACCGCCATCACGGAAAACACAAATCCGGAATACGATAGCAGAAACGGATTTTCCCACAAAAGTACGAGCACAACAATTCCAAGCGCATTTAACATGTCATAGGCATATCCTGTCACATCCGCAAACAAATAAATCAGACACATGCCCATCGCCCGCTGTGTAGATACCCCGTTTCCGCTTAAAACCGCATAGGAAATCAAAAAAACGGTCGTTGCCAGCGCTGCTGTCACATACCGGGTATGCAGTCGTTTCCGCAGCAGGCGGTACAGTCCCATCCCCAGAAGGGAAATATGAAGTCCGGAAATAGCAAGCACATGGGCGATCCCCGCTCTCTGATACAAAGATTTTATCTCTGCATCCAGAGCCCCCTTTTCCCCTAACAGCATCGCAGAAAGCACGCCATCGTCCCGGATAGAATGCCGGATCACGTCATTTGCACTCTTTTTCATATTCTGTAGTGCGCACCGGTAACGATCCGGTTTTCCATAGACCCGGCTGATCTTTGTAACCCATATGCCGAAATCAATTTTCTGACTCTGGTAAAACTGCCGGGCATCAAACATCCCTTCATTGGATGCTTCTGTAAATAATGAAATTGTACCCTCAATATTCAGGATTTGTCCAGCCGAATGGCTGGCAGAAGAAACATATGCGATTACATCATTGCATGGCAGTGTCTGCGATTCTGCTTCCACCGTGCAATCTTTTAAATAGTAATAAACGCATCTGGTTTTCGGTTCTATCCGATCAATCTTTCCCGCCAGGCGAACCTCCTGGCCATCTGTGAGTTTCTGCAGGTACTGCTGCCTGAAATCGATCTGTCGCTGCAGCTGCAGCATCCCCAAAAGAAACATACCGGGAAGTCCTGCCGCAAACAGAACTTTCCGCATCCCCCGTTCCTTCCATGGAGTGGTATATACCAGTAACAGAACTGCCAGCACACCCCATGCCGGCAGCTGCTCTCTGACACACACAATCCCCAGCAGAAACTCTGTGGCAAGCAAAAGAAATGGTCTTTTCCTCACGCTTTCTTTTCCTATTCCGTAGATTCTACTTTCTCATCGCTTTCTTTTGTGACCAGCCGGTCATCTGCCTCGTACATCTTTGATAGTTTATACGTGTAACGGCATTTGCCACTGGTATCTCCGTTGATGGAAATCTGTACTTTATCGATTCCCGTCAGTTCCGTCAGGGAATCCACGATAGAGTATAAAACAACAGGTTCTGAGATTTCCTGATTCTGATTCAAAAACATTTCATCCAGATTGACATAGCAGACCCCATCCACCACTGTGATCGTAATCAGTTTCGTCTCCGAAGGAATCGTTGCCAAGAGTCCGCTTTTTCTTGGTCCCTCAATCAGCTGTTCCATCACCAGTTTTTCCAGTGAAATGTTGGAACTGTAATGTACCTCTCTGGTTTCCGGAACCAGTCTGGTACCCGCCTTATTTGAAAAATAAAGTTTCAGTGTTGCTTTCTGGCTGGAATTGATCTGTTCTCCCGGATTTTCCACAAAACTGTCCAGATTCATGGCACCTACATTTGCTCCCGAGGCATCCACAAGTGGTTTTCCATCCACCGTAAAGGTCACATACTGGCTCAGCTGCAACAGTGTCTTTGCAATTGCAGCCCTGGTCAGAATCTCTTCCGTCGGTTTCATATCGTAATATTCCTTGCTGAAATCCACCGTAATCTGATAAGAGATCAGATCTATATTCTGGATTTTTACTTTGCGTGGAATGGTTCTTCGAAGCGTTGCATCCTCCGGCTGTGTCTGCAGATCTTTGAGCAGTTCCTTCACCTGTGCTTTGCCGGATGAAGTATGCTGCAGGGTAATCTTTTTCGCAACAACCTTTGTCAGCTCATTGTTTACATAAAATACAAAATAGTCTTTTTTATCTTCTTTTTTTCCACATCCGGCAGCCATTGTGAGTACCATTGCCACAAGGAGTATGATTGAAATTATTTTTTTTCTCATCTTTTTCCTCCTATGCAATATAGTTGAGCGGAATACGAACATCAAAGGTTGTTCCCTCGCCCATCACAGAATGTACTTTAATTGCGCCGCGATGCATCAGTATGGAATTTCTTGTAATTGCAAGTCCCAGTCCGGTTCCTCCGATCTCACGGGAATGGGATTTATCCACCCGGTAAAATCGTTCGTAAATATGATCCAGAGACTCCTCCGGAATACCGATTCCGGAATCTTCTACTTTCAGGTAGAAATACTGGTGATCCGCATTCAGCGATACGTGTACCCAGCCCTCTCCGTCATTCCGGTTATATTTGATTGCATTCTCCACAAGATTTGTGATCGCAAGCGTGATTTTTACCTCATCCACTTCTGCGGTAACCGGGCGGAAACTCTCAAGGACAAGTTCCACTTTCTGCTTATCCGCAATCGGCTGCAGACGTTTTAAAATCTGCTCTAAAAGTTCATTGATATTGACGGAAGATACATTCAGCCCTGCTGCAGACTTATCCATCTTCACCAGAGAAAGCAGATCGTTGATGATCTTTGTCTCACGCTCAATCTCGTTGGTGATATCTTCCATAAATTCCTGATACAGTTCCTTCGGCGCATCCGGCATGCTATTGATCGAATCCGCCAGCACCTTCATGGATGTCAGCGGTGTCTTTAATTCATGTGACACATTCGATACAAACTCCTGCCGGGAATCATCCATGACTTTGATCCGGCCAAGCATCTGATTGATCTTCTCACAGATTCCCGCCGTCTCCGTGTAATCATTGACCTGAAGATTGTACTCTCCGTATCCGTTTTTGATTGCAGCGATTCCCTCTTCAATCTTCTGCAACGGCTTCAGGAAATACAAAAGCAGAAGGATTGCAAAAAACACAATTGCAATTCCGACCATGACCATAACGATCACCGCCACCTGTCGCATATATGACTGGTTGATCACAATATTGTCCGTAGAAACACTGATCAGCATAACTCCGATCACCGTTTCACTTTTATCATCAGGATCGCTGATCGGGATCGTCATCTCAATGTAATGGTTCTCCGAATCATAATGCACAATATCCTCGCCCTTGAAACTGCGCATGACCTCCTCTGCAATGATCAGCTTATGGTCATCGAGATTATACGTGTCATAATAAACTTTGCAATTGTCATCCACAACAATGACACGACCATCATAGATGGTCGTGAGCATATCAATCTGTGTCTGAATATTGCTGGACGATACATCCGCCCCCAGCTTCATATATTCACTTGTCGCTATCTGATTTGCCAGAATTTTTGCCTGGCTTAAGATTTCACTTTCCCGGATAGAAACGGCACGCTTTTCGTAATATTTTAAAACTGCTGCCGAAAGAATCAGACTCGGTACGACCGCAATCACAACGATCAAAAGAATCAGCCGAAATTTTAAACTTTTTAAGAACTGAAGAAACTGTTTACTCTTCTGCATGGAAAAACCTTTCTGCCTTCTCGTCTATTTCTGGTAATAATAATATCCCACACCCCATTTTGTGTGCACGTATTTCGGTTCACTTGGGTTGGTTTCGATCTTTTCACGCAGACGACGTACATGCACATCCACTGTACGCACGTCTCCCGGATAATCTTTTCCCCAGACCAGTCCGAGCAGATTTTCCCTGCTGTATACTTTATTTTCATTTTTCACAAGAAGTTCCAGCAGATCAAATTCTTTTGCGGTAAGGTTTACTTCCCTGCCTGAAATAAACAGCCGTCTGCTGTCACAGTCCAGACGCAGATCCCCTTTCTCCACAATCGAAGAAACTTCTTTCTTTTCTCTCGGTCCTGCGGTACGACGCATGATCGCTTTGATACGCGCTTTCACCTCAAGAATATTAAACGGCTTTGTGATATAGTCATCGGCACCATAATCGAGTCCCAGAATCTTATCCATATCGTCGCCCTTCGCTGTCAGCATAACAATCGGCATATCAGAAAATTCACGAATCGCCTGACATACTTCGAATCCGTCCATCTTCGGAAGCATGATGTCCAAAAGGATCATATCATACTCATTTGCTTTCGCCATATTCAGCGCTTCTTCTCCATCGTATGCACAATCCACTTCCATCCCGTCCTGTTCAAGACTGAACCGGATTCCTTTTACGATTAATTTCTCATCATCTACTACGAGAACTTTCTTTGCCATATTACACCTCAACGAATCGTTATATAATCTTTCATTTTTTCAAAAAGTGCGCTTTTGATTCCGGATACCTGCATGATATCTTCGACTTTCGCAAACGGCCCGTTTTTCTCCCGGTATGCAAGAATTGCCGCCGCCCGTGTCTCTCCGATTCCCGGAATGGTCACAAGCTGCGTGGCATCCGCCGTATTGATATCAATCCGCCCATCCGATTCTTCCACAGTGGCACCGGCTGCCTCTGCCGATGCTTTCCGCTCCCTTGCCTCTTCCTCTGTGGGAAAATAAATCATCTGTCCGTCCGAAAGCTTCTCGGCAAGATTCCAGTATTCGCGGCTGGCAGCTTTGGTCAGTCCTCCTGCCGCCTCCACCGCATCACAGATACGCATACCGTCTTTCAGCTGATAGACACCGGGAGCTGCTACCTCCCCGCATACATATACCTGTACCGTCTGGTCGGATTTTAATGTTTCTTTTTGTTCCGTTCGTTCCGTTTCCACCGTCTGCTCCTGTGTCTGAGTGGTATCCAGATATGGCACTTCCTCCCTGCCACATCCCGTCAGATACAGGCATGTCAGAATCATACAGCACTTTTTTATCCAATGTTTTTTCATCTCATTTCTCCCTTTCCGGGGCGAAACGAGTCTCAATGCATTTCTATTTTAACGATTTTTTGTTACTTTTACAAGTGTAAGTTATTCCTGCACCGAAAGTAATGCTTTTTCCAGCTTTTCAATCATTTCATCCACATGCTGTTTTTCGATGACAAGCGGTGGAACAAAACGAAGGACATCCGCTCCCGCTGTGATCACGATCAGTCCCTGCTCAAGTGCTGCGGCTGCCACTTTTCCAACTGGAAGCTTGCAAACCACACCCTGCATCAGACCTTTGCCTCTGCGTGTTACAAGGAAGTCATATTTTTCTACCAGCTCATCCAGTTTCTGTTCCAGATAAGGCGCTACTTCCTTTACATGACCTAAAATGTCACAGGCTTTAAACTGATCAAATACTGCCGAAACGGCTGCTCCGACAAATGGGTTTCCACCATAGGTCGTTCCGTGGTCTCCCGGTGCCAGCGATTTGTCTGCCACACGCTGTGTCAGGAAAAATGCACCGACCGGCACTCCACATCCGAGTGCTTTTGCACAGGTCATGATATCCGGTTTTACTCCGTAATTCTGCCATGCGAACATCTCGCCGGTACGTCCCATGCCACACTGGATCTCATCTAAGATTAACAGAATATCCTTTTCATCACAGAGCCTGCGCACGCCCTCGATAAATGCAGGATCGGCCGGATAAATTCCGCCTTCTCCCTGTACCGTCTCCATAATAACCGCACAGGTTTTGTCCGTTACCAGTTCTTTAACACTTTCTAAATTGTTATACTCTGCAAATTTCACACCCGGCATGAGTGGAGCAAACGGTTCCTGATAATGGGCATTTCCGGTTACGGAAAGTGCTCCGATACTTCTTCCGTGGAAAGAATGTTTCATGGCAATGATTTCATGGCCGGCATGTCCGTCTCTGGTATATGCATATTTTTTTGCAGCTTTGATGGCTCCCTCAATGGCCTCCGTACCGCTGTTTGTAAAGAAAATACGATCCATTCCGCTGGCTTTTAGTGCTTTCTTTGCCGCCTCAATGGTCGGGACATTGTAATAAAGATTTGACGTATGCAGCAGTTTATCCACCTGATCCTTCAGCGCATTTTTATACGCCTCATTGCTATAGCCCAGCGCACATACGGCGATTCCGGCTGCGAAATCCAGATACGCTTTTTTGTCTGTATCGTAAAGGTATACACCCTCACCATGATCAAGTACAAGTGAAAAACGATTGTAGGTATGCAGCAGTTCCTGCTCCGCGGTATCAATATATTCCTGTTTGTTCATTGTTTATCCACACCTCTTATCTCTTATTCATTGTAAAAATGATGTTCTTCATCACCCAAAATTGCAGTACCGATTCCGCGATTGGTGAAGATTTCCAAAAGCAGACAATGTGCGATTCTTCCATCGAGAATATGCACACGGGATACTCCGTTTTCAATGGCATCAATGCAGTTATTCAGCTTCGGAAGCATACCGCCTCCGATATATCCGTCTGTAATCAGTTTTTCTGCATCGGAAACCGTAAGTTCGGAAATCAGGGTGGACGGATCTTCCGGATCTTTGTATACTCCCTCGATATCGGTTAAGAATGCCAGTTTCTCTGCGGAAACCGCACGGGCAATCGCACATGCCGCATCATCCGCATTGATATTATATGTATCATAATTGTCATCCAGACCGATCGGGCAGATAATCGGAAGGAAATCTTTCTCCAGCAGATCATACAGAATCTTTGGATTCACTTCCTTTACTTCTCCTACATATCCGATGTCCTGACCATCCGACAATTTCTTTTCCACCTTTAACAGACCACCGTCTTTTCCACTGATGCCGACCGCCTGCACCCCAAGTTCCTGCACCATGGATACCAGTGATTTGTTGACACGGTTTAACACCATCTCTGCAATCTCCATGGTAGGCGCATCCGTCTTACGCAGTCCATTGATAAATTCCGGTTCCATTCCTGCTTTGGCAACCCATTTGCTGATCTCCTTGCCACCGCCATGCACAATGATCGGTTTGAATCCAACCAGCTTTAACAAGGTGACATCCTGGATGACCTGTTTTTTCAGTTTCTCATCTACCATCGCTGATCCACCGTATTTTACAACGATAATCTTGCGGTTAAAACGCTGGATATAAGGCAATGCCTCAATCAGCACCTGTGCTTTTTCCAATGCGTTTAAATTCTCACTCATAACATTCTCCTTACCGATTAAATCTCGTAATATTTGCTTCGTTCAATGTAAAATCGTAATAGTTTAAGTCTTCCCTGAAACACCAGCCGGCATCTTTCCAGAAATGATTTCCCAGCTCATTGCTCTTAAATGCGATCAGGCTGACCTTATTGATTTTTTCTTCCTGCAGGGCGCGCATACATGCGACTGCCATGGCTTTTCCGATTCCGTTCTTCCGGTAATCTTCATGCACACAGACATGATACAGACATCCGCGTCTCCCGTCATGTCCGCAGAGAATGGCTCCCACGATCTTTCCATCTGCTACCGCTACCATACTCGTGGTCGGATTTCTTTTTAAAAACCGCTCCACGCCTTCTTTGGAATCATCGATGGAACGGATTCCAAAACCGTGGATGCCCATCCACAACGCATACACCTCATCATAATCTTCCAGTGTCATCACACGGATTGTATATTCTTTACTCATTATTCACCTCATTATAGAGCTCATTGTATGAAAGTTCCTCTTACGCGGAAACAATGAGCGTAGGAAATGCATCAAACAGATGCCTTTCATTATGGAAACATCGGAACCATGGAAAGTCCTTCTGCCTCATCAAATCCGAACAGCAGATTCATGTTCTGTACGGCCTGTCCGGCTGCACCCTTGACCAGATTGTCCAGTGCACCCATCATCACAACTCTGCCGGTACGCTCATCAATGACAAAGTTTACGTCCACGTAATTGCTGCCCTCTACCCACTTGGTCTCCGGGCAGACACCTTTCTTTAATACACGCACGAAACGTTCCTTTGCATAATATTTATCGTAAGCAGCCTTCAGTTCCTCATAAGAAGGATAGGTACCATCCGGCTTTTTGATCAGGGTTGCATACTCTGTCGCAAGAATTCCGCGGTTCATCGGAACCAGATGCGGTGTAAAATTCACGGTAATCTCTTTTCCTGCCGCATAGCCGAGCTGCTCCTCAATCTCCGGTGTATGTCTGTGTGTTGTCACACCGTATGCTTTCATGCTCTCGTTCACTTCGCAGAACAGGTTCGGTGTCTTTGCCCCACGTCCCGCTCCGGAAGTACCGGATTTTGCATCAATAATCAATGTATCCGGATCAATCAGTCCCTCTTTTACCAGCGGATATGCTGTCAGAATGGAACAGGTCGTATAACATCCCGGATTTGCAATCAGACGGGTCTGGGTGGTCACCTTATCACGGTTAATCTCACAGAGTCCGTAAACGGCTTCCTTAATAAACTGTGGGCTTTTATGCTCAATCTTATACCATTTTTCATAGGTAGCAACATCTTTGATTCGAAAATCCGCACTCAGATCAATGATCTTTACCTTATTTAAAATATCCTCATTCAGCACACCTGCCAGAAATCCCTGTGGTGTTGCCGTGAAAATCACATCCACGCGGGAAGCAAGCTCATCCATGTTATCACCCAGACAGTCTGCATCGACAAGCTCAAAAAAGTTTCTGTAAATATCTGCATAATTTTCATCGATATAGCTTCTTGATCCAAACCATTCGATCTGTGCCTCTTTATGATTCAATAAAATACGCACCAGTTCTGCTCCTGCATAACCGGTCGCTCCGATAATTCCTACCTTTACCATGTTTCTTACCTTTTCTTTCTTTTAAAAATATGATTCTATCCTATAATAGTCCATCTTTTTCCATCCGTAAATAGCAAATATTCACAAATTTATGTATATTTATGCAATTTTATGTATATTTTTTCACTTGTGTTTTCATTTGGATTGATGTATAGTAGGGTTAGTCGTACGAGAGCGTACAATTCCATATAGAAAGAAAGGATACAATCTTATGAAAGAAAAAGTTGTTTTAGCTTACTCCGGCGGACTCGATACTACCGCTATTATCCCTTGGTTAAAGGAGACTTATGGTTATGAGGTTGTCTGCTGCTGTATCAACTGCGGACAGGGCGAAGAATTAGACGGACTGGAAGAAAGAGCCAAATTATCCGGCGCTTCTAAATTATATATCGAAGATATCACAGATGAGTTCTGTGACGATTACATCGTACCTTGTGTACAGGCTGGTGCTGTATATGAGCACAAATACTTATTAGGTACTGCCATGGCACGTCCTGGTATCGCAAAGAAACTGGTAGAGATCGCCAGAAAAGAAAACGCTGTTGCAATCTGCCACGGTGCTACCGGAAAAGGAAATGACCAGATCCGTTTCGAGCTTGGTATCAAAGCACTTGCTCCGGATATCAAAATCATTGCTCCTTGGCGTGATGACAAGTGGCAGATGGATTCCCGTGAGGCAGAGATCGCATACTGCAAAGCACACGGAATCGATCTTCCATTCGGCACAGACCAAAGTTACAGCCGTGACCGTAACTTATGGCATATCAGCCATGAAGGACTTGAGCTGGAGAATCCTGCAAACGAGCCAAATTATGATCATCTTCTGGTTCTTGGTGTTTCCCCTGAGAAAGCTCCGGACGAAGGCGAATATGTAACCATGACATTTGAAAAGGGTGTTCCAAAGACGGTAAACGGAAAAGAAATGAAAGTTTCCGATATCATCCGTGAATTAAACCGTCTCGGTGGAAAGCACGGTGTCGGCATCATCGATATCGTAGAAAACCGTGTCGTTGGTATGAAATCCCGTGGTGTATATGAGACTCCTGGCGGAACGATCCTGATGGAAGCACATGACCAGCTGGAAGAACTGGTTCTTGACCGCGATACCTTATCTGCAAAGAAAGAGATGGGCAACCGCCTTGCCAATGTTGTATACGAAGGAAAATGGTTCACTCCTCTTCGCGAAGCAATCCAGGCATTTGTTACTTCTACCCAGAAGTATGTCACCGGTGAAGTAAAATTCAAGCTCTACAAAGGAAACATCATCAAAGCCGGCACAACTTCTCCATACTCTCTCTACAGTGAGTCTCTGGCAAGTTTCACAACCGGTGATCAGTACGATCATCACGATGCAGACGGATTCATCACACTGTTCGGACTTCCTCTGAAAGTTCGTGCAATGATGCTGCAGAATGTAGATAAAAAAGATCTGGATAAATAAATCCCCAGAATAAAAGAAGCACCGCAGTCGCGGTGCTTCTTTTATTTTTTCGATTGTTACCCGGATTTTATTCTGCCGGAAACCAGGAAGCAAGCTTTACTTTGTTGCTGCCATCTGCCTTATAGCAGTAAACCGCAAGTTTCTCAGTCACATCAGCTCCCTTGTACGGAACATTTGCTTCCACGAATACATAATTTCCACAAACCGAGTATTTTTCAATGCCAAGTTTAAAGGATGCCACAAGGTTTTTCTTTCCCGTCCTGTTATCTGTCCGGTAGAGTTTCGTCTGCATGTACCGATCCTTTCCTGTCGTACTATAGGTATACGTTCCATCATTGACAGCTTCCAGTGAAACACTCAGATAATTTTCATCCTTAACAGCAAAGGAACCTCTCTGATAACTGTTTCCCTCCAGATCATAAAATGTCCTGTTCTCGTTTTCTTTGGTATAGTAAATCTTTCCCTCACTTTGAAACAGGGAATACCTATAAGCATCTCCGCTGTTTGCAATCTGTGCTACTTTCTTTTTATCCGTTCCGTCCGTCTTCATGCTCATAACGGTTCCGGTATCTTCCGAATAATTCATGCCATCTTCACTTTTACTTTTCAGTGCCAGATAATAAATCCGTCCATCTATCAGCTGTGGGTCACGTCCGAGCGCAAGTTTCTTTGCGGATTTCCCGTCTTTTGCGATCCGGTAAATATATTCTTTTGTTGCATCGGTTCCATAGTAACGATCCCAGGTTGCATAAATATATTTCTTATCCACAGATAACTGGGAAAAACCATTGCTTCCCTTTTTGTTTTTCCCTATTTTGTAGGAATATACCTCACTCTTTTTGCCTGTTTTGGTGTTGTATTTCATAATTCCCATACGCACACCCATCATTTCAAACGCATAATACAGGTTCTTTCCATCTGAAACCGTACATGACGTACCCTTCATCAACGGCTTTTCCTCCGTCTGCACGTCCGTATGGATCGGCATCACTTCATTATCATACGATACCTGACCGGTCTGTTCCGTTGTATCTGCAAAAGCTGTAACCGAAGGCATCACCGCACACCCTGTAAAAGTGATCGCTCCTGCCAGTGTCGAGGCAGCCATTGTTTTTTTAAACTGATTCCAAGATTTTTGTCTCATCATTCAAGACCTCCATTCCTATCTATCTGTCTTTCATTTCGTCTGCATTGTACTCCCGCTTTTTCAGGAACGCAAGCTGTATCTGAAAAAGATAAGAATTTCATAAGAATCGTAACATCTTCTTAAAATATTAAGCCCAAAGTCCCATTGCCCGTGCGATCATAGCAAGAAGAAACAGGTGTGCTGGATAGAATATATAAAAGAAATATTTCATCTGTTTTCCCCTGGTTCCATTGTAAAAATAAACCGGTATCATATCCAGAAATGCCGCCGCTTCAATGATACTTGCCAGCAGGGTTAAAACAAAAACACCGATACCCATTCCCTTCACTTTCTTCGGATAAAACATGTAAATTGCAAAAATTGTCACAATTCCCGACAAATCGTAATCTGTACGGAAAAGAAGTGCCAGAAATCCCCCGGCTGCAACTGTCACAATGATAAGAATCACACGGATGGCTGCTGCTTTTTCCCCGTAAACATCCGCCACAAACTTCTGCCTTATCTTTTCAACACCCCAGATCACCAAAAGTCCGAACAGCAAAGTAAAAAAGACATTGTTGCTGGAAAAATCCCACATTCTCCTGCTGAATGCCAGGTCAAACGGAACCTCGGAAATCAGGGCAAACAAAAAAAGCCTCCCCGCATATTTTGCCCTGCTGCGTGTATGGTAAAATCCCTCTACCAGAAGAAAACAGTAAATCGGAAACGCAGCTCTTCCAATGATGCGCATCAAAAATGCGGGATTTTCCAGTCCCGGAATCTGTTCTAAAATAACGGCTGACGTGTGATCAATCAGCATGGAAACCACGGCGATCACCTTTAACCAATAGCCGGAAATTCCCTGTTGTTTAACATTCATAATCCTTCTCCTCTTTATTATTTTGCAAGAAGCTGTGCAATCTCTTCTTTGTATGGCGGAATCGTCTTTTTGGTCTCTCCCTCGGCACAAAGCCACGGTGTCTCTAAAATCTTTGGAATTTCCACAAAACGCGGATCGTGGACCAGACGGTACAATGTCTCAAATCCAATGGTTCCTTTTCCAATGTTTGCATGACGGTCTTTATGTGCTCCCAGAGGATTTAAACTGTCATTGATATGAAAAACCGCAATCTGATCCAGCCCGATCACCTGATCAAAAGTCTCGAACACGCCTTCATAATCATGCACCAGATCATAGCCGGCATCGTTTACATGACAGGTATCAAAACAGACTCTCAACCGTTCCTTTTTGTGCACTCCGTCATAGATTGCCCTGATCTCTTCAAACGTTCTTCCAATCTCGCTGCCTTTTCCTGCCATCGTTTCCAACGCAATAAACACATCATCCCCGTTGGCATCAAGCACCATATTCAGTCCCCGGACAGTCTGTGCAATTCCTGCCTCCGCCCCCGCGTCTAATGCAGATCCCGGATGCAGTACCAGAATTTTACTGCGCATGGCAGCCGTGCGCCGGATCTCTTTTTCCAAAAATTCCACAGCAAGCTCAAATGTCTCCGGCTTTACCGTATTGGCAAGATTGATGATATACGGTGCATGAACCACGATTTCCCGGATTCCAGCCTTTGTGGCATACTCCCAGCCCGCCTCAATATTTAAGTCTTTGATTTCTTTTCTCCGGGTATTCTGCGGTGCCCCTGTGTAGAGCATCAGCACATTTGCCCCATAACGCTCCGCTTCCTTCACGGATGCCAGAAACATCTCTTTTCCTGCCATTCCCACATGAGAGCCTATTTTAATTTCTTCCATTTTATATGTCCTCTGCTTTCAGCTTTTTCTTCTGCTGATGTGCAGTAATTGCAATCAGCAGATTTTGCGGAATAAATCTTCCGCATATCGTTGCTGCCTTAATTTCAGTCGTCGGAACAATGAGCACTTTGCGTCTTTTCATCTGCTTTAATGCATATCCGGCGCAATACTCCGGTGTGATTCCGGCCAGTGCAAATTCAACATTTGCCACTTCATTGAATTCCGTATTCACCGGACCCGGACACAATGCCCCTACATACACCCGGCTGCCTCTCTGCTTCAGTTCCAGCGCCACTGCCCGCGTCAGACTCGCCATATAGGCTTTGGTCGCATAATAGGTGGCCATATAAGGGCCTGCCGGAAGCAGTCCTGCCGAAGAAGCGACATTTAAAATGTAACCGCCCTCCTGCTTTTCCATGCGGCGAAGCATCAGTTTCATCAAAAGATGCATGGCCTTGACATTCACATCAATCATCTGCATTTCCTTCTCTGCATCTGTCTCGAGAAAACTGCCGCAATCCCCAAAACCGGCATTGTTGATCAATATTCCGACCGGAACCGGCTCCAGCTGCTGCATCAGACGGTAACACGCTTCTTTTTCGGACAAATCTGCCGTGATAACCATGCTTTCCGTCCCACTTTTTTTCAATTCCTCCGCCAGTGCCTGCAGCCGGTTTTCCCGTCGCGCAACCAGTACCAGACGGTATCCTTCTGCCGCGAGCTGTCTTGCAAATGCCATACCAATTCCAGAGCTTGCCCCTGTAATAACTGCATATGTTTTTTTCATTTTACATCCTCCTAAAGCATAATGAGTATAACACAGCAGCCCCCGGTTGTCTAATAAAATCAGGGCTTACAGAGGTTTCCCCCTGTAAGCCCTATGGCAGAAAATGAGTATAAAACGATTGTTTTAAGGTTCTGGCTTATTTCACCTTTACCTTCATCTTTACTGTTTTCTTGGTTCCGTCTTTTAATGTAACCTCTGCGGTCACTTTTCCGGTTCCTTTCTTCTTTCCGGTAATCTTTCCATTTTTATTTACGGAAACCACAGACTTCTTGGAAGACTTATAGGTAATCTTTGCCACGTTTTCCATATTCAGCTTCTTGTTCCATTTAAATACGGTTGTCTTTTTTGCAGCAACATTTACTGTGGTCTTTGCTGGCTTAACGGTTTTTGCGATCTGCTTTGCCTCAGCCTTTACCTCAGCCTGTGTCTTTACGACATAAGTTCCCTCACCCTTAAATGTCAGTGAGACAGAACCATCCTTTGCGACCTTGTAAGCTTTCTGGTTTACAAGAACCAGTTCCCCGGTCTTTTCATCTTTCTTCATTACGGCAAGTTTTGCACCTGCTTTGACATCTGCTGCATTTACCTGTAAGGTGTATGCTGTTGTTCCATCTGCTTTCTTGACTTCCTGTGTGATGGTTACGTCTTTTGTTCCGGCAGCTTCTGTTACAGCTTGGATCACATCGGCATTTACGGTTGCTTTCACGCCTGTTTTGCTTGTCTTTCCAGTTGCTGCTACTGCTGCCTCTGCGGTTACTTTTCCGCTTGCATCCTTTGTGACTGTTACGGTTGCAGTCGTTCCTTCCGGAAGTTTTTCTGCAGGAATAACGCTCTCTGTCGTTGTTGCATCCTTTTTGGTATCTTCAGAAGGCTTGGTTTCGGTTGTTGTGCTTCCGCTGGAGGAACTTCCACCGGTAGATCCGCCGTTTGTACTTGAATTATTTTTCAGAACAACGGTACCACCATCTGTTGCCGCTGGAATGATCACTTTAATCTTTCCGTTACTTACCGTATATGTTTTTCCAGAATACAGATCCTTCAAAACAGTTCCATTATTTTCACTAACCGGAATTTCTACAGTCTGTGCAACATCTTTGATATTTAAACCAACATATAATTTGGTTCCTTTGTAGCTTCTGGATACAATATCATAACCATTTTCATCAGATGCTAAAATTGTTTTTCTGTCTCCTCTTGCAAATACATCTGTATATGCATTACGGATAGAAAGCATCTTCTTATAATGCTGATAGGTCTTATTGTCACTGTTTACCATTGTCCAGTCAAAATCATAACGGTTTGTCTGATATGGATAATTATTTAATCCCGTCAGACCGATCTCTTCCCCATAGTAAATAACCGGCTGTCCTTTTGCAGTAATCTGCAGGCTTGCGGCTACCATGGATGCCGCAGTTGCTGCATCTTCAGCCATTCCACCATCCAAAAGTTTCTTCTTAAATCCATCCTCGTCATGACTTCCAAGGAACTGACCTGTCATATATGTATTGTTTAATACACTATTTCTGGATGTCAGGAAACTTTCTACGGAAGAAATATTTCCCTTTACAAAATTAGTTGCCTGATCATTAAAATCAAAATCCAGATCCGAATCCATTTCTCCGGTTCCTAAAGTATTGCCATTAGAAGCATAGCCTCCTCCTGCATACTCTCCAATCATCTTAAAATCTGAATCTACTTCCGTCAGAGCATTCTTTAATTCCGCCCAGGTATCATTTTCCACATGTTTAACTGTATCAACACGGAAATAGTCGATACCAAAATCCTTTACCCACTGTGTCTGCCACTTTACAAGCTGCGCGCTGACTGCAGGATCTTCTGTTCTAAAATCTGGTAAATTGCTTAAGGAATCTTTCTGATCACTTCCAGATACAATATCGTCTCCGCTTCGGATCATATCACCAAAATCCGTATCATATCCTGCATGATTGACCACAATATCTACCATAATACGAATACCGCGGTTATGTGCCTGGTCGATCAATGTCTGGAATTCTTCTTCTGTTCCAAGCGTTGGGTTCAGTTTTTTAAAATCGCTTGCCCAATATCCATGGTATGCAGCATTGTACGGAACATCTTCTTTTCCCGTGTCAGTTACCGTAACTCCCGGAATATTTTCTACAATAGGAGTAATCCAGATTGTATTAATTCCCAAATCCTCTAAATAATCTAACTTTTGTGTAATTCCTGCGAAATCACCACCATGATACAGACCTGCATTATCCTTTCCGTAAGTCTGTGCTCCGCTTGCTGTATTGTTTGATTCATTTCCATCAAAGAAGCGGTCCGTTACCATAAAATAAATAACGGATTCATCCCAATCAAAATCTTTCGCATTTTTCTTGGTTCGAGCAGTCACTTCAACCTGTACACTTGTTGAATACTCATTTCCATACTGATCTGTTACAACAATTGGCAATGTTTTCTTACCTAGCGAAGTATCTGTTGTGGCTGATATTGTTACCGCCTGCAAATCCGGTACAATTGCCAATGTACTGCTTCCACCTAAAGAAGAAACATCAATACTTGCAGATGCAACTTCCATCTTCTTTGTATCATTCTCATCCTGATTTACAGTAAATTTTACGACATTATTCTCATTATAATTAAATGATGCATTCATTACCTCTGCCTGAATAGTGGCATTCAGCTTATAATACTCAATATAAGAATAATCGTTTCCCTCTTTTTGTTCCTGCTTATCGTTATATTTGTCTAAAATATATTCATCCCCGACTTTATAACGATAATATGTACGTCCGCTTTCCAGTTTGTTATAGTTATACTCAAAACGCTTATTCCCAGCATTATAAGTCATTTCATATTCCGTACCATTGATATCTACAGATACCTTCATATCTGCAAGCTTATCATCAATTAAGGCGTTATCATCCCGATAATAAAATGCAATCTTATTTTCTTTTGGAAGGACTTCATATCCCTTATTGTATGGAGCACTCAATACAGGTTCTTCGCCCTGTTTCATGTTCGCACATACAACATTCTGATCCTCTGGAAATGCAATAGAATGATCTCCACCATCCTTGACCCAGTCAGAACCGGAAGAATCCACTGCAATAACGAAATCAACTTTTGTACAGCTTGACTTTACCGGAACCTTAATTTTCCATTTTCCAGCTCCTGCGGATTCAAATTTTTTCAATTCTGCCGCAAAACCAGTAGTCCACGAATAAAACTCCGGAATGGTTGTTAAAGTATCATTTTCATATTCCAGATAAAAATATCTTGGATCTTCTTTGGTAATGGTAGGTTTTTTTGTGACAGGTGTTTTTCCATACACATACCATAAGGTTACTTCTGAAGTATTCTCATCAATAACATAATATTGATTGCCATCTTTTCCACCATCCCAAGATCCAGCTTGATCTCTAGCAATAATTCCAAGTGAATTGTATGGCACCGTAACTGTTCCCTGTACCCATGTTACATTATTTTCTGCATCTTCTACCGTTTTATCTAAAGTAACGGTCGTATTGTTATCCCCGCCATTCTCAAAAATGTAAATGTCCGATACCTCAGGCTTCATTTCCAAATCCTGAGAATACATATTTATGGTTACCTGATACTGCTTTTCTACAACTGGAATTGTCAGTTCCTGTTCGAAATCACCATAAGAAACAATAACCGTCACTTCCGTCAAAGACGTGTCTTTTGCAACAGAAAGCGTATTGTCTTTCAATGTTACTCCCGCTATTTCTTCTTTTAACCTATAAGAAACATTAACATCATTTGCATCAGCTGAAGTGCCATCATAATACTTTGCAGATATTTTTAATTCTTTTGCTTTTCCCTTTGAAATATTTCCATTATCAACTACAAGTTTCTTTAACTTTTTCTGGATAACCTCTACATTTTTTGATGCATCTGTAAGATCAATGGTAAACGTAACATCTGAAGGTGCTTCGACTGTTACGCTGCGGTTACCATCACTACCAGTTCCATATCCCCAAGGTTTATCCCAGCCACAATTCTTAGGATCCTGTAAAATCTTATATGAATATGTACCTTTTGCAACATTATGAAAAGTAATACTGAACTTATTTTCATTTGAATCATCCTGCATCAATACATTTCTTGTATCATTTGCATCCCATTTGCTATTTCCAGTCAATTCGGAATCTCCTGCAAGTGTAAATGTATTTTTAATTTCAGCAGCTTTAATTTCTGTTGTTTTTTCAGTACTTGTATACCATTTTTCCACTGAAGGATCAAAATATGCTTCTTTATGTCCTTCATTTGCAATTTGAGCATTCCAGCATTTGTATTCTTTACCATCTGTATTAACAAACTGCAAGCCATCTATAGTCCCAGATATTTCGACATATCCCCATCCTTTATTTGTTTGATCAGCTAATAATGTTGGATATTTATCGCCTGTTGTTCCCCAAGTTTTTGGACGGAATGCGTTCTCTGTATCCCCTTTAGAAACTTTAGCAGCAGACCAAACATTTACGCCCCAATCCGTTACTGTTGTTCCATCCGGCAACTCAAAATACAATTTTACCGTTGCATCTTCTGCTTTTGCCTGTACCGCCCCAATCGGTAAAAGTGTCAGAACCATCGCAATTGCAAGTAAAAAACTTACAAAACGGTTCTTTGTTGAAAACCTTCTCTCTCCCATTTTTTCCTCCTTTTGAATGATATTTCGGTTTTTTTCGTTTTTCATTATACTTGAAAATGTATACGAAATAAAGTTGGAAAAACTGCCAAAAAACCTCTGGAAATTTTGTCTAAAAATTCCAGAGGTTTTTTTAACTTATTATACACATTGTATATTCATGTTTATTGCTGCAGTACCAGCTCGCGCCCTGTCACATCCAGCTCGATGTTCTGCGGCTCCTTCTTGTACTGCTCCAGCACGGTCAGCCACAGCATATGTACTTCGTAGACCAGCATCTGATCCGCCTCCACTGCATACGGAGCTAAAACATCCACATCGAAGAAGCGGATGCCAAGCGGTGGCTGGAAAATTAAATTGCAGGACTTCTTTTTTTCTCCGCAGGTATAAATCTGCTCATAAGAAACCAATAGAAATTCTTTTTCCTGATCCATACAGTGATAGGAAACAAAACACTCATCAATCACCCATGTCTCTCCCTCTTCGGTTTCCACTGGTTTCTTCGCCGGATCGTTGTACTCGGTAGTCTGGCACTGAATATCCCAGTGCAGTTTTCCTTCCCGCGTTTTTTGTATCATATCGGTCACTTTACGGACCAGCTGTTCTTCCTTTTTCTTCATTCTTATGCCTGCTCTCTCACATAAATCTGTGACAGATTATTCATGATCGCCGCTGCGACATCCGGTTTATTCATGGAATAAATATGAATGTGGTTGACTCCATTGGCAATCAGATCAATGATCTGCTCGGTTGCATAGGCAATTCCAGCCTGTTTCATGGCTGCAGGATTATCCCCAAACCGATCCACAATACTCAAAAATTTGGCTGGAACGAGGTTTCCTGTCAGGGAAATTGTCCGCTTCACCTGTGCTGCATTGGTAACCGGCATGATTCCGGCAGTCACCGGAACATCAATTCCTTTTGCAAGTGCCTTATACAGAAAACGATAGTAAATGTTATTATCAAAAAACATCTGTGTGGTCAGATATTCACAGCCTGCATCCACTTTTTCTTTCAGATGATCCAGATCTTCATTCATATTGGCAGCCTCCGGATGTCCCTCCGGATAACATGCACCGCCGATACAGAAGTCTCCTGCCTCCCTGATCTCACGAATCAGCTCAATCGCATGGTGATACTGATCCGGAAGCGGAAAATCCGTGTTTGTCGGAATATCCCCGCGAAGTGCAAGGATGTTTTCGATTCCGCGCTCTTTCAGCTCATAGATTACAGTATGTACCTTTTCTCTTGTGGAAGAGACGCAGGTCAGATGTGCGATTGCCGGCACCCCATAAGAGTTGATCGCATCTGCGATCTCTACGGTATAATCACTCGTTCCACCGGTTGCTCCATATGTACAGCTGATATATGCCGGTTTCAGCTTTGCGATTTCTGCTGCAATTGCCTTATAATTCTGCAGCTGTGCTCCCTGTTTTGGTGGAAAAATCTCACATGAGATGGTCACCTCATTCTTCTTTAAAATTTCCGATACTTTCATTTTATTTTTGTCTCCTGTTGTTAAAATTTTCGAAGCTCATCTGTGCCGTCATCCACAGTATTGACAATACGCTTAATCTGTACAAAATAGGAATAATTATCATTTACATGAACTTCACAGCGATCTCCGGCTTTATGCCCGAAAATAGCTGCGCCAAGCGGTGATTCCCGGCTGATCAGATTTTTCAGTGAATTGCTTCTGACTGTTGTCACCAGTTTATATGTTTCCGTCACATCGTCCTCTTCAAAATAAATATCGACGGTATTGTTCATTCCAACTTCATCTTCCGGAGAGTCTTCAGAAACAATCACTGCTGTCTTGATCATTTTTTCCAGATAACGGATACGGCTTTCATTTTCGTTTTTAAACTTTTTGGCTGCCTTATATTCAAAATTTTCGCTCAGGTCTCCCTGGGCACGTGCTTCTTTTACATCTTCGAGGGCTTCCTTCCGAACCACCAGCTTCCGGTGCTCGATCTCTGCCTCCATTTTTTCAATATCCTTTTTTGTTAATTCATCATGCATATTCTGCCTCCAGATATTAATCTAACATTTTACATACAAAATCGCAAGTCCTATCTTCCTGCGTACAGACACTGATCAGATATCTGTCTTTTATGGTTCCCAGCGGAATTTCTTTATAGTATTTCCCATGCAGGGTATCCACGGTATGAAATGCCTTTGTCATTCCTTCCCCGGTCATTTTCACATAGCTTTCTTTTCTTGTCCAGAACCGGAGCAGTTCCTGCGGATCATCCCCGGCATCTTTCCACCAGTTCCATTCCGCTTCCGTTAATATCCGCTTTGCCAGCTTCTGATTGCGGGCTTCCTGCCAAAAACGGTTCTGCTGTTCCACATCCACACCTACCGGGACATCCGACAGTGCTCCCACTGCGTATGCTCCCGCATGGCTTAAATTAAAGAAAACCCCATCTTTTTTCAGACGCGGCTTTCCATGTCCTTCCAGCCCAAAAGATTCTTCGGCATAAGGGATCTGTTCTTCCAGCAGCATATGCCGGAGCAGAAGACCCGCCGCAATGGATCTGCTGCGGTTTTCTTTTCCTTTTATTGTTCTTACTTTCTCCCTGCGGCTCTCCACAAGAAGAGACAGCGAATTCTCCTCTTCTTCCGGACGCTGGAAACAGACCGGCCGGATATATAGTTTAAGCATGTAATGCTCCTAAAAATCCACACGCCAGCACAAAAATGCCAAGAATGATCCTGTAATATCCAAACACCTTGAAATCATGTTTTTTAATATATCCCATCAGAAAACGGATAACGATCAGGGAAACCACAAATGCAATGACACATCCTACAAACAGGATAATGACCTCAGATGTCGAAAAATCCAGTCCAAACTTTGCAATCTTTAGGATACTGGCACCAAACATAACCGGAATGGCAAGGAAAAACGTATACTCTGCCGCAACAGTTCTGGACACCCCGATCAAAAGTGCTCCGACAATCGTTGCACCGGACCGGGAGGTTCCCGGAAAGATCGCAGCGATCAGCTGAAACAGGCCGATAAAAAGTGCCGTATCGTAACCGATATCCGCAAGCGTATGGATTCTGACATTTTTCCCTTTATGGGAATTCTCAATCAGAATAAACGCAATACCAAACAGAATCAGCATGACAGATACCATCTGGTAATTGTAAAAATGTTTCTCCACCCAGTCATCCGCGAGAATACCAATCACCGCTGCCGGAATGACAGAAACCAGAATATGAAACCACAATTTAAAAATATCTGTTTTGATCCATGCGCCCGGTCCCCGTTTTGCCAAAGGTGCCACGTTATTTTTTCTTCCAAACGGCCAGATCTGACTCCAGAATAAAACAACGACTGCAAGAATCGCCCCCAGCTGGATTACGACCTCAAACATGCTGTAAAATTCATCACTTACCTTCAGTTTGACCACTTCATTCAGCAGAATCAGGTGTCCGGTACTGCTAATGGGAAGCCACTCGGTCACGCCTTCCACAATTCCAAATAAAACGGCTTTTAATACCTCAATCAGTTCTATCATTTTTTTCCTTTCTATCGCTTACTTTCGTCAAAATCCATCTGATCCATATATTCCTGCGAAAAATCCGGATGGGTAGACAGCTCTATATAATGCATACTTTTCCGGATTGTTAAAAGCTGCTCTCTTGCTTTTTGGGAAATAGCTGCGGATACCGCACCTTCTCCGGCCGCGTTTCCAACCGACTCCGTAATCGGAAGTAATTCCTTTGGAATCAGTCCAATCGCCGCTGCCGATTCTTTTTTCAGATAGCTGCCAAAACCACCAGCAAGAACGACATGATCCAGCTGTTCATACGGAGTGTGGCTATCCTGCAGCAGAATCCGCATTCCGGCTGCAAATGCTGCCTTTGCAAGCTGTAGTCCCCGGATATCTTCCTGCGTCACACATACCTTATGTGCCAGCCAGACACATGGCTGTCCGGCATATTCTCCCAGATATTTCCGGTAAGCAACTGAGACCGACTGTTTCTGCTTTAACAATCCTGTGTGATCAAGAAGCCCCATCTCTAAAATAACCGCAAGTGCATCAATCAGACCGGAACCGCAAATACCACATGCCTCCTCGTCTCCGATTACCTGCACTCGGATTCTCCGCTGGTCAAGCCAGACATGGGATATTGCTCCGACCGCTGCCGGCATTCCCATCGCCATCTCCGCACCTTCAAATGCAGATCCGACCGCCGTGGCACAGCAGTAAATCTGCTCTTCGTTTCCGACCGCCATCTCTCCGTTCGTTCCAATATCCAGAAGAAGCACTTTCTCTTTGGGGTTCTTCTGCATCACTGCCAAAAGATCCGAAGTAATATCCCCTCCGACAAATCCGGCAACCGCCGGTGCTATGTATACCGATCTGCAATCCGTAAGTCCAAGCTGCTCTCCGGTATACTCTTTTCCAAAGAATTCCTGCGGCATAAACGGCGTCACCCCGATGGAAACAGGCGAAATTCCCGCAAACAGATGACACATTACCGTATTTCCCACCACGGCAAGACGGTGAATCTGTTCCTCTCTCCCTGCTTTTTTCTGCAGCGTCCGAAGCATCTGTGCAATCTGAAAAATGATCTGTTCTTTTAATATCTCCAGTTTTCCTGCTTCAGATGCCTGAATGCGTGAAAGCACATCCGCACCAAAGCTTCTCTGTGCGCTTGGTTCACTGACCGTTGCCAGCTTTTCTCCTGTCTTTCCATCAATCAGATGGCAGACTACTGTCGTTGTGCCGATATCGCATGCCGCATCCAGCCCTTCTCCGTCATCCGCCGGATAATGTGTGACAGTTCCGTTTTCTGCAATTTTAGACTTCTGTGCACGAAGCTGCACCTCCGGAATTGTGATGCGCATCCCATCGGTTACTTTTGTCATACAGGCGAGTACCTCCCCCATATGTTCCACCTCTACGGTACACTTTCCGCATCTTCCCCTGCCACCGCATGGTGCCGTCAGCACATGGATTCCATGTTCCTGAAGTGTCTCTAAAATGGTTTTTCCTTCTTCTGCATCAAGTTTATGTGATTTTTTTTCAATTATTACTTCTATCTGCATAGGCTTTCTTATACTCTAAAAGCAGCAAACCGGATCAGATTCGATTCGCTGCTTTTTACAGGCTCTGTTACTTGTTTCGATTACTTGTTCAGAGAAGACTCACGGTAAATGATATCATCTCTTCCCGGTCCGTTGGAAACCATGGTGATCGGATATCCAATCTGTCCCTCGATAAACTCAATGTACTTGCGGCAATTTTCCGGAAGTTCTTCATACTTCTTGATACCGCGGATGTCACATTTCCATCCCGGAAGCTTTGTGAGTACCGGCTTTGCCTTCTCCAAGAGACTGGTAACCGGAAATTCGGTTGTCACTTCTCCGTTGATCTCGTATCCGGTACATACCGGAATCTCATCCAGATATCCTAATACATCAAGTACCGTAAATGCCACATCGGTTGTTCCCTGCAGACGACAGCCATATTTGCTGGCTACACAGTCGAACCATCCCATTCTTCTCGGACGTCCGGTGGTTGCACCGAACTCTCCACCATCTCCACCGCGACGGCGAAGTTCGTCTGCCTCATCTCCGAAAATCTCACTTACAAATGCACCGGCACCTACAGCAGAAGAATATGCCTTACATACGGTAATGATCTGTTTGATCTCATATGGCGGAACTCCTGCCCCGATTGCACCGTATGCAGCCAGTGTGGAAGATGAGGTAACCATTGGATAAATTCCGTGATCCGGATCTTTTAATGTTCCAAGCTGTCCTTCTAAGAGAACCGTCTTTCCTTCTTTGAGTGCCTTGTCCAGGAATAAGGAAACATCACATACATATGGAGCTACCATATCGCGGTACTCATGTAATGTATTTAATAATTCATCGGTATCAATCAGTGGCTTGTGATACAGATGCTCTAAGATAACATTCTTCTGTTCTGCAACACGTGCTACCTTTTCTTTTAACAGTTCATCGTCGAAAAGTTCACTTACCTGGAAACCGATCTTTGCGTATTTATCTGAATAAAACGGAGCAATACCAGATTTTGTCGATCCGAAAGATTTTCCTCCCAGACGTTCCTCCTCGTACTGATCAAACAGTACGTGATACGGCATCACAATCTGTGCACGGTTGGACACAAGAATCTTTGGCATCGGAACGTTGCGGTCTGTGATGGACTTAATCTCTTTGAAAAGACGTGGAATATCAAGTGCCACACCATTTCCAATCACACTCGTTGTATGACTGTAAAATACTCCGGACGGAAGTGTATGTAATGCAAACTTTCCGTAGTCATTTACGATTGTGTGTCCTGCGTTCGCACCTCCCTGAAAACGTACAATAATATCGGCCTGCTTTGCAAGCATGTCCGTAATCTTGCCTTTGCCTTCGTCGCCCCAGTTAGCGCCAACAACTGCTTTAACCATCTTTTATTCCTCCTGTATGTCTGCTTTAACTTTCCGTGCGCACTTTTTTACGCACGAAAACGGACAGGTGTAAAAACCCATCCGTTTTTACTTTATGATTATAAAGGATTCCCACTGAAATTACAAGTCATAAACTTTAATTTGTTAGCATATTAAAGTTTCCAAAAGCTGCCTGCTACGCTTCAATCTTTTTGGAACATGCGATCGCAAGTGCTCCCGGTCCGATATGACAGGCAATGGATAATGACAGTGGCTGCATGACGATCTCATTGTCCGGAAAGACAGCCTGCACTTCTTCTTTGAATGCCTCAGCGGCTGCAGTGTCAAATGTATAGGCCAGTTCCAGATTCATCTTCTCCCCATTTGGGCTGTGAAAACGCTTCTCAAAATCATTTTTCATAGCTTCGGTCATGATGGTTTTTGCCTGCTTTACCGTACGTGCCTTTGCAAATGCATCCAGCTTTTCTCCCTGGATCTGTAATACCGGTTTCAGTTTCAGTAAGGTTCCCAGTGCTGCTGCAGCCGGTGTAATACGTCCGCCCTTTTTCAGATACTCCAGTGTATCGACCATAATGTATATAGAGGATTCAAATTTTTCCTTTTCCAGAATCTCTTTGATTTCTTCTGCACCTTTTCCCTGCTCTGCCAGCATTTTGGCATCGAGCACGGACTGCCGCATTGTTACGGAAATACGCTGGTTATTGACTACCTGTACTTTTCCGTCATAGTCCTGGGAAAGCATATATGCCGTCTCACAGGAACTGCTTAAGCCCGAAGACATCGGTATGTATACAATTTCATCGTATTCTTTCAAAAGTTCATCCCATTTATCGGTCACATCTCCAACCAGCGGCATGGAGGTTTTGATCTCTCCGCCCTCTTTGAGTTTCTGATAAAACTGCTCCTGTGTCAGGTCAATATCTTCATAAAACATCTGTCCGTTAATATAAAAAGGCATCGGCATTACCACTACGCCAAGTTCTTTTGCCTCGCTTTGTGTAATACCACTGTTACTGTCCGTTACAACAATCACTCGACTCATTTTTTCCACTCCTGATTTTCGTTGTTTTTCCAAACGGTTCCTTTGTCTTTGAACCGTTACGCTTTTACTATCATATCATAGGACAAAAAAAATGAAAAGCCTTGATTTTCAAGGCTTTTCATATCTATTTCACATAGTTTTTGATACTATGTTTACTTTATAACGCAACGGTTATGTCCGATTACATCATTCCGCCCATTCCCGGAGCACCGCCAGCTGGCATTGCAGGAGTATCCTCCTTAATGTTTGCAACTGCAGACTCTGTAGTAAGTAAGGTAGAAGCAACGGATGTTGCATTCTGCAGGGCACTTCTTGTAACTTTGACTGGATCAAGAATTCCAGACTCTACCATATCAACGTATTCTTCTGTAGCTGCGTTGAAACCGGTTCCTGCTGCAGATTCTTTTACTTTATTGATGATAACAGCGCCTTCGAGACCTGCGTTTGCTGCAATGTAATATAACGGAGCTTCCAGTGCTTTTAAGATAACCTTCGCACCTGTCTTCTCGTCTCCCTCTAAGGTATCAGCAAGCTCTGCAACCTTCTTGGAAGCATGGATATATGCAGATCCACCACCTGCGATAATACCTTCCTCGACTGCTGCACGGGTAGCATTTAAGGCATCTTCCATACGAAGCTTTGCTTCTTTCATCTCGGTCTCTGTTGCAGCACCGACACGGATGACTGCTACGCCGCCTGCCATCTTTGCAAGTCTTTCCTGTAACTTTTCTTTGTCAAATTCAGAAGTAGTTTCCTCGATCTGTCCACGGATCTGTTTGATACGTCCCTGAATCTTATCCTTGTCTCCGGCGCCATCCACGATAACGGTGTTCTCTTTCTGAACCTTAACGGATTTTGCACGTCCGAGCATATCCATGGTGGTATCTTTCAGCTCTAATCCAAGATCGGAACTGATTACCTGACCACCGGTAAGGATAGCGATATCCTCAAGCATAGCCTTTCTTCTGTCACCATATCCAGGAGCCTTGACAGCTACTACATTGAATGTACCACGCAGTTTGTTTACGATCAGTGTGGTAAGTGCTTCTCCCTCGATATCCTCAGCGATAATCAGAAGTCTTGCACCGGACTGTACGATCTGCTCCAGCAGTGGCAGGATATCCTGAATATTGGAAATCTTCTTGTCAGTGATTAAGATATATGGATCATCGAGATTTGCTTCCATCTTATCCATATCGGTGCACATATAAGCAGATAAATAACCTCTGTCAAACTGCATACCTTCTACCAGATCAAGCTCTGTCTGCATGGTCTTGGATTCTTCAATTGTGATGACACCATCGTTGGTAACTTTCTCCATAGCATCTGCTACCAGATTACCAACCCCTTCGTCACCAGCAGAAATAGCTGCAACTTTTGCAATCTGCTCCTTGCCCTTAACCTTCTGGCTCATTTCCTTTAATGCCTCAACAGCAGCATCTGTTGCCTTTTTCATACCACGTCTTAACACGATCGGATTTGCTCCTGCTTCCAGGTTCTTCATTCCTTCCTGAACCATAGCCTGTGTTAAAACGGTAGCGGTAGTTGTACCATCACCAGCAACATCATTGGTCTTTGTTGCAACTTCTTTTACGAGCTGTGCACCCATGTTCTCAAATGCATCCTCAAGCTCCACTTCTTTTGCGATTGTTACACCATCGTTTGTGATCAGTGGAGCACCAAAGGATTTATCCAGTACAACGTTACGTCCTTTCGGTCCTAATGTTACACGAACGGTATTTGCTAATTTATCGACACCTGCACCAAGTGCTGCTCTGGCGTCTGAACCATATTTAATCTCTTTTGCCATGACTACAATAACCTCTCTTCTTTAAAATTCAGCCTATAATTTCCAATTTATAAAAACTACTCAACAATTGCAAGAATATCATTCTGTCTTACGATAATGTACTCTTCCCCATCCAGTTTTACTTCTGTCCCTGCATATTTGGAATAGATTACTTTCTGGCCTTCTTTTACCTGCATAACGATTTCTTTTCCGTCTACTACTCCGCCAGGACCTACAGCGATTACTTCTGCTTCCTGTGGCTTCTCCTGTGCTGCTCCCGGTAATACGATACCGGATGCGGTAGTCTCTTCTGCTTCTAACTGTTTTAATACTACTCTGTCTGTTAATGGCACTAATTTCATTACAAATAGCCTCCTTTTCGCCTTTACTAGCACTCACTTTATTCGAGTGCTAACTCTTTCTGTAAATAAAATATCACTGTTGTTTTTCATTGTCAACAGTGATACTCAATTTTTATATTTTTTTTAGATTCCCGGAATTCACTTTCTTTGTATGCTTTATTATTTCATCGTACTGTGCATACATTTTTTGTGTTTCGTTTTCAAGTGTATAATAATGAAAAATATACGGCACAAGAAGCACAAGGAGCAGCATGGTAAAACCATAGAGTGTCATGATCCCCGTCAAAAGCGGAGCAAACAACGACAGTACCGTTATCACAGCAAATGTAACCGTTACAATCAGATGAATCAGACGTTCGTGCTGGAAAAATCCAATCTGAACCAGATGTTCTTCCAAAATACATTCCCATTCCTCATATGTTTTCTCTTCTTCGTCTGCCAGAAGCCGGTCCACACGTTTCCGGTACTCTGTAATTCTTTTTTTCATTTCTGCCTCGATTCAGACTCTATATTAATCCATAGTGTTCCATTGCATGCTTTATTCCATCATCGTAGATATCCGTTGTCACAAATTCAGCCGCCTCTTTTGCCGGAGGTGTTCCGTTTCCCATGGCAATTCCATGTCCCACAAAAGAAAGCATATCCAGATCATTGACACTGTCACCAATCGCATAGGTATCCTCATTTTTAATACCCATATGCCTGCAGAGCCAGTCTATCCCGGTCGCTTTCGATGTTCCTTTCGGAACAAATTCCACAACATGTCCCTCGTGTTCGAGACAGTCAAAATCCGCATCCAGCTCCTTGCGCACCCGTTTATAATCGGTTGTTGGCAGGATATCCCCTGACATTTTATTAATGCGGATCTCCGGTGAATAACCTTTTAATATTTTAGCAGATGCTCCCATTGCCTCAAAAAGATACAGCACATAGGGATCCGTCCTGAAATTTTCTTTATCTATCCAGTGGCAGTCCGGGCCTTCCAGCACAATCGGCATCCGGCATTCTTCCATGACCCGGACAATTTTTTCTGTCAGTTCCGGGGAAAGAATATTTTCATACAGAACCTTTCCATCCATCTCCACATGGTTTCCGCATGCTGCAACAATTCCGTCAAAGCCGATCCCAAGCAGCCGCTTATCGTTTATATTGCTGCGGGATCTTCCACTGCACAGAAATGTCTTATGTCCGTTTTTGTGCAATTGTCTGATGGTTGGAATTGTACTTTCCGGAATCTGCATTTTTTCATCCCACAGCGTTCCGTCTATATCAAAAAATATGTATGCCATTTTTACTCTCCTCATCTGTCAGCTGTTTCCCCTATACTAGCATAATCCGGCAGATGCGTCAAAGTATCCTGATTTTTTTCTATTTCAATGCATTTGCAATCCGCACAACAACATATCTGTTTTTCTGGAATTCGATCTCATACTGCCAGTGCGGGCACGGTGCTACTGAACTTCCAATCTCAATGGTAATGGAAGGTTTATTAAGCAGATCCATCACATACTCCCGGTACTGTCCTCCCCAGGACTTTCCGCTGCCGCTATCCGGGGCTTTGCTGTATCCGGTAATTTTCTTTGCGATATCATACATTTTATAGGTATCTTTTTTCAGGCTTCCTTTCGTACAGTCCCCGTAAATAATTCTTCCCATGGCATGGTAATTCACCACACCCTGCAGATTTTGCTGTTTCATCAGCTGTCTGGTCAGCGTTGCTACTGCATAGGACTCCGGCTCGCTCAGTGCTTTTGGTCCGGAATATCCCTGTTCCCCTTTTTTCCCACCTGGAATAAAATGTTTTGCCGGAAAATTCCGGTTTAAATCCACCCCACGTCCATTGGATTTCCATCTGGAATGTTTTGTCTGGGAAATCGTCACCCCATCCGGGTTTGCCATGACAATATAATGGATCTGCATCTTCTGGAGGACATTTGACATTTTGACACCACCGATGGTTCCGTTATAATTTTCCAGATAATACTGGATTTCCTTCATCATGACTGCAGAACAGATATACTCTCTGGCATGCAATGTACTGACAATCAGAAGGGATTCCTCTGCATCCGGGTTTCCGATTGCAAAATCATAGATTCCACGTCCCTGCACAGAAGTTCCGATTTTGGTCATCTCACAGTAATCACTGTACTGCTGTGCCAGTTCCTGCATGTCTTTTTTCATCTGGCTGTATGTATACTTCTGTGACCGGATCTGTACGGCCTCTGTATTCGAAAACGTGACTTTTGCAGCCTCATCCGCTTCCTTCTGCTCGTTTTTTGCAACAATTTTATATGTATATGTCTTACCGGATGATACGTTTTTATCGGTATAGGATGGCTTGCTGCTCTCAGCAAGTTTTTTGTATTCCCCTCCGGCTGTTTTCCGGTAAATCACATAGGAAGTGGCATCGCTGCTTTTTTCCCATTCCAGATATACCTTTGTTTTTCCCTGTTTTGTTGTATGCAGTCCCTCCACGGCAGAAGGCTTTGGCAGTTCTTCCGGCTGTTGGGTATCATCTGGCTGCTGGATATCTCCCGGCTGTTTGGTATCATCCGGCTGCTGCGTATCTCCCGGCTGTTTTGTATCATCCGGCTGCTGCGTAGTATCCGGTGTTACATGATTACTCTCGGTATCCGTTACCGTGGCAGTATTTGCGGCATCTTCTGCATAAATACTCTGTGGGCACTGTGCCAGCATTCCAGCCACAAGTGCCCCGCAAATTACTTTTTTCCATAAACATTTCATCTTCTTTTGTACTCCTTTTTTTATTGTCTTTTATTTAGGCGATTGTTTTTCTGTCAGACAAATACCTCCACATCAGCACAATCCCAACTCCCAGTATCATCAGGGAAAATATCCATGCGACCGCATCTCCCCTGACACTGAAATCCAGCCAATGCGTTTCCGTCCGGACTACCGCAATAAAATTTGCCGTCATATGTCCGATCATGGATGCATAGACATTTCCCGCGCGATCCATCAGAAGTGCGAGCACCACACCGAGAATCAGTGCGTAAATGAACTGCACGATATTGACATGCACGGCTGCAAAAATCAGTGCCGAAATTCCAACCGCAAACGGTTTCGACAGCATATCTTTTAATCTTCCAAAAAGAATCCCCCGGAATACCAGTTCCTCCAGAATCGGGGTAAACACTGCCAGACAAAGAATTTCCATTCCTATTGTACTTCCGTAAAAATCGGTATTTGCCTGCTGGTAACCCATCGAAATTTCCGTCAGTTTCGTCATGGATATGAGATTGTTCAGGGAAATTCCAAGGCACGCCATAATCCCAGCCGCAAAAAGCGCATGACAGATACGCTCCCGGCTGATTCCAAACGGCTGCTTTGCAATCCCTGCCAGTGCCTGTCCCTGACGATAAAACGGAAGCATGGATGGAATTGTAAAAACAGTGGCAATCAGCTGACAGAACACATAATGTGTGGCATCTCCTCCAAATGCCCACTGTGCAATTGTCATAATAATCAGCATCACCGCATAATAAAAAAGAAACGGGTATAAGATATACCAGATCTTTCTCAGCGTCTCCTTAAAAGTTTCCATGATATACCCTCCCGTTTTTCTTTATTGTTTCTTTAACATGCCCGGCAGTTCTTCCATAGAATCGCACACACCGATCACGCCTGCCTCTTTCATTTCCTTTACATCTCCAAAACCAAAGCTGACCGCAAGACACGCAATTCCAAGTTCTTTCGCCCCGTTGACATCAAACATCGTATCCCCGATCAGACACATCTCGGATTTTGGAATATGACTCCAGCGGTGCATGACTTCCTTAAGAATCTCGGATTTTTTATCCCGTGTACCATCAAATGTTGCACCTACCACATCATCAAAAAGCGGAAGAATTCCAAAATGCTCCAGAATCCGTTTGCAGGATACTTCCGGCTTGGAAGATGCCATGCCAATCCGGTATCCCTGTTCTTTTAATGTACGGATACACTTTTCCACACCCGGATATAACTTACACTCAAAAATTCCCGTCGTATTGTACCGTTCCCGGTATTTCTGCACAGCCTCATACGCTTTTTCATGCGAAAATCCATAATATCTTTCAAAACTCTCCGAAAGCGGCGGCCCGATAAACCGGTATAATTTTTCCGTATCCGGCTCCTTAATTCCGTAAAAATCAAGCGTATATAAAACACATTTTATGATTCCCTCGGAAGAATCAATAAGCGTTCCGTCCAGATCAAACAAAATGGTGTTCATTATTTCTTTACTCCTTTGGTATCACGGTTTCCCACATGCAGACGATGCAGGGCAACCGGCTTTCCTTTCACCTCGACCTCTTTCTCCTCACCTTCATGCAGCACATGAATACTTTTCAGTTCATCCCCGGCAGCCAGTTTCATGCCACGCACGCCCACCGCACCTTTCTTTTTCTGCGGAATTTGTGCACAGTCAATCCGAAGAAACATATCTTTCTTTGTTGCCATCACCAGTGTATCATTTTCTTCCAGCGGACATACCGTTAGTACTTCATCTTCCTCTCCCAGCTTTGTTGCCGCCGTTGTCTTTTTTGCGACCACAAATTCCATACCGTCCACAACTTTGATCATGGCATATTTTGTGCCAAATAACATCCTGTGCGAGCTGACATGTTCAAGACCTGCCAGATATACAACATTCTCTTCTTTACTGTCATAATTGCAGAGGTTGTCAATCGGTGTTCCTTTATCCCGGAATTTTCCATATGGAAGATCAAGCACTTTTAGCAGATGCATCTGTCCCTTGTCCGTAAAGATACAGATTTTATCCGTATTTTTGCACGTAAAGATATGCCTGTATTCCGCGTTTGCCGCCTCTTTATTTCTCTCATAGACAGAAGTATCCACAATCTTTGCATATCCGAAGCGGTCCATCAGAAAGACAACATCCTGCTCCTCGATCTTCTTTGCTGCAACTACAGCTTCTTTCAGATTGTCAATCACGGTTTTGCGCTCTTTGCCATAAGCTTTTTTAAACGCGGTCAGCTCTTTGATGATTACTTTTGCCATGGAAGAACGATGCTCTAAAATATCCTCGTATTTTGCAATATTTTCCAGTGTCTCATCATGTTCTTTCATCAATGCTTCAATTTCCAGACCGATCAGTTTATACAGACGCATTTCCAGAATGGCCTGTGCCTGACGATCCGTAAAATTTAACTGCTGTGCCATGATCTTTGAAGATGGATTCTTAAAGGTAATATGATCGGTATTTCCGTCTGTCAGACAGGCTTTTGCATCTTTGATGCTGCGGCTGCCGCGTAAAATCTCAATGATCAGATCAATGACATTGCAGGCGCGGATCAGTCCTTCCTGGATTTCTTTTTTGTCCTGTTCTTTCGCCAGAAGGGTCTGGTACTTTCTGGTTGCAATCTCATACTGGAATTTCACATGATGACGGATGATCGGCACGACGCCCATCGTCTCCGGTCTGCCATCCGCTACCGCAAGCATATTGACACCAAAGGTGTCTTCCAGCTTGGTTTTCTTGTACAGCAGATTCTCCAAAGCCTCGATATCTGCTCCCTTTTTCAGCTCCAGAACAATACGGATTCCTTCTTTGGATGACTGATTGGTAATATCGGTAATGTCACTCGTTGCCTTGGATTCTACCAGACCGTAAACATCATTTAAAAACTTCCCGATATTGGCTCCGATCATGGTATACGGAATCTCCGTGATTACCATACGGTCTTTGCCACCTTTGCCCTTTTCGATCTCAATTTTGCCACGAATCTTGATCTTGCCGATGCCGGACTCATAGATTGCCGGCAGGTCATCCTTATTGGCAATGATGCCTCCGGTCGGGAAATCCGGTCCCGGAATATACTGCATCATCTCTGCGGTCGTGATATCCGGATTTTTCATATAGGCGATCACTCCGTCAATCACCTCGCCAAAATTATGCGGTGGAATGGAAGTTGCCATACCGACAGCGATCCCTTCCGCACCGTTGACTAAAAGGTTCGGCACCTTGACTGGTAAAACAACCGGTTCTTTTTCCGTCTCATCAAAATTCGGCATGAAATCTACAACATTTTTGTCCAGATCCGCCAGATACGCTTCCTGTGTCACTTTCTGCAGACGTGCCTCTGTGTATCGCATGGCAGCGGCGCCATCCCCTTCTATGGAGCCGAAATTTCCATGTCCGTCTACCAGCGGCAGTCCTTTTTTGAAATCCTGTGCCATAACAACCAGCGCATCATAGATGGAAGAATCTCCATGCGGATGATATTTACCCATGGTATCTCCGACAATACGTGCACTCTTACGATACGGTTTGTCATAGCGGATTCCCAGTTCATACATATCGTAAAGGGTACGACGCTGCACCGGCTTTAATCCGTCACGGACATCCGGCAGCGCACGGGCAATGATGACACTCATCGCATAGTCAATATATGATTTTTGCATCAATTCCGAATACTCGGTACGAATGATACTCTGTTCCATTTTGTTTCTTCCTCACTCCCAGAAAATCTGATCAGATCTATACATCTAAGATCGCATCGTTTGCATGTTCATAAATAAAGGCCTTCCGCGGCGGCACATCCGTGCCCATCAGCATGGCGGTGACATCCGATGCCATACGGCCATCTTCAATCTCTACGCGCTTCATGACACGTGTCTGCGGATTTAACGTAGTCTCCCACAGCTGCTCCGCATCCATCTCTCCGAGACCTTTATAACGCTGCAACGTAAAACTTCCGGTATGTGTTTTCCGGTATTTTTCCAGTGCCGCATCATCATAAAGGTACTCTTCTTTCCCTTTTGACGGAATCACTTTGTACAATGGCGGCATCGCCACATACACATGTCCTTCAAAAATCAGTTCCGGCATAAACCGGTAAAACAGTGTCAGAAGCAGCGTGGAAATATGTGCCCCGTCCACGTCGGCATCTGCCATGATAATAATCTTGTCATAGCGCAGCTTACTGATATCAAAATCATTTCCATACCCTTCCGAAAAACCACAGCCGAATGCGTTAATCATCGTCTTAATTTCCGCATTGGCAAGCACCTTGTCGATACTTGCTTTCTCTACATTTAAGATCTTTCCGCGGATCGGCATAATCGCCTGATACATACGATTTCTCGCCATTTTTGCGGAACCGCCGGCAGAATCTCCCTCCACGATAAAAATCTCACACTTTGACGCGTCGCGGCTCTCACAATTGGACAATTTCCCATTCGAGTCAAAGGAAAACTTCTGCTTGGTCAACAGATTGGTTCTCGCCTTTTCCTCTGCTTTTCTTATCTTTGCCGCTTTTTCTGCACAGCCAATGACCGTCTTTAAGGTTTCTAAATTCTTGTCAAAAAATAATGGAACTTCATCACTTGTCACTTTCGCTGTCGCGCGGTTTGCATCCTGATTATCCAGCTTGGTCTTTGTCTGTCCCTCAAACCGTGGGTCCGGATGTTTGATGGAAATGACTGCTGTCATTCCGTTTCGCACATCTGTACCGTTAAAGTTTGCATCCTTTTCTTTTAAAATTCCAAGTTCTCTGGCATAAGAATTGATAATCGTCGTAAAAGCTGTCTTAAAGCCTGTCAGATGTGCCCCACCTTCGGAATTGTAGATATTATTACAAAATCCCATGATATTCTCATGGAACTCACTTGTATACTGGAAAGCAGCTTCTACCTCAATGCCTTCACTTTCCCCTTTGAAATAAATGACATCATGCAGTACCTCAAGATTGTTGTTGAGATCTTTGACAAATCCAACGATTCCATCCGGTTCATGAAACTCTATATGTTCCACTTCCGGTTTTCTGCGGTCCTCGTAAATAATCGTCAGTTTCGGATTCAGATAAGCAGTCTCATGCATCCGGCTTTTCACATCGTCTTCCCGGAATCTGGTCTTTTCAAAGATTTCCGGATCTGGAAGAAAATTAATCTTTGTTCCGGTCTTTTTGGTCTTTCCGATCTTTGGAAGAAGTCCATCTTCGAGCTCTACCACCGGATGTCCCTGTGCATAGCGGTCATGATACACATATCCGCCCTGGCTGATTTCCACATCCATATAGGTGGAAAGTGCATTGACTACCGAAGATCCGACACCATGCAGTCCTCCACTTGTCTTATAAGCATTGTTATCGAATTTTCCTCCTGCGTGCAACGTAGAAAATACAACGCGGGCAGCCGATACTCCCTTCGCATGCATGCCAACCGGAATTCCACGTCCGTTGTCCTCTACCGTACAGGAACCATCTGCCTCAAGGGTGACCCAGATTTTATCGCAGGCACCCGCCAGATGCTCATCTACAGAATTATCGACAATCTCATAGATCAGATGATTGAGTCCTTTGGTCGTTGTACTTCCGATATACATTCCCGGACGTTTCCGGACCGCTTCAAGCCCCTCCAGTACCGATATACTGCTTGCATCATATCCTGACATGTTCCTCTATCTCCTTACTATCCTGCTAAATTACATTTGATCTCTCATGTGAGCAATCACCATCACTGCAATCCGAAAAGTCATCGCATCGTCAAACGTACGGATATCCAGTCCGATTGCTTTCTCGATACGTTCCAGACGATATACCAGAGTATTGCGGTGCACATACAGCTGTCTTGCCGTCTCTGATATATTCAGATTATTCTCAAAAAATTTATTGATAGTAGACATTGCTTCCTCATCATCTAAGATGTCCGGAATTTTCTCACCGAATACCTCTTTGATAAACATATTACATAAACTCATCGGAAGCTGGTAAATCAGACGCCCGATGCCAAGCTTTCCGTAAGAAATTGTGTCATACTTTGCATAAAAAACACGGCCGACTTCGAGTGCCATCCGCGCTTCCTGATACGATTCCGCAATTTCCGGCAGCTGTGTCACAACATTTCCATAGCCGACACGCACACGGATCATTGCTTCCATATGTAAATTATCTGCAAGACTGCCTGCAATTTTTGACAGACGATCTTCCATCTCCTCCTCTTTTATATGAGAAACATCTTTTACCAGTACAATACTGTGCTGATCCACGCAGGTCACAAAATCTTTTGAACGAATATCTGCCAGATTTTTTACCAGTTCCATCGCCACATCGTTATTTTTACTTCCTGTATCAATGACGAAAACAACACGCGGCACTTCCTGGATATGGTGCTTTTTGGCTTTTCCGTAAATATCTACAATCAGCATATTCCCCAGAAGGATATTCTGCATAAAATTATTGCGGTCAAACTGCTCCGCAAAACTCATAACCAGATTCCGGATCTGACAGACTGCCATCTGTGCGCATACAAGAAATGATTCCTCATTCACCAGACAGACTAATATGTATTCCGTTTCCCCTTCCACCATCACTTTGTATAAATGATAATCCTGATAGGTCTGTTTTTCAGCAAGCGATTCTGCGAAATCAACGACCACCTGCTGTTCTAACGCCTCTGGTAACGGCATGTCTTCCGTGTGTGCTACCAGCTTCCCCTTGGCTGTAAACAACGCCGTATCCATGCGGCTGATCTCTTTAATTTCGTTTAATGAATTCTGTAATTTCTGATTTGAAAGCATATACTCTCCTATTATTTGAAAGAACCCGGGTGTAAATACAAACACCCGGGCTCAAGATTTACAACTATATAATTTTAACGGACTAGTTGGTAATTGTCAATTCTGTTTCCTTGTCGAATACATGAATCTTATGAGGATCAAATGCAAGCTTGATATGATCGCCATAACGAGCAGGTGTATCAGAATCTACTCTTGCAGTCATGTTTGCACCAGCTACAGAGTAGTACAGTAATACTTCTGCACCAAGTAACTCGTATCCTGTTACATCAGACTCGATGACACAGTCACCATTCTTCTGGATCATCTCAGGATCATCAGAGATATCTTCTGGTCTGATACCTAATACAACTGTCTTTCCATTGTATCCGCCTTCTTCAAGCTTCTTAGCCTTGTAATCTGGAAGAACTACAGAGTAATCACCAAATGTTAATGTAGCCTTGTCACCCTGGATAGAGCACTTTGCATCGATGAAGTTCATCTGTGGAGATCCGATGAATCCAGCTACGAATAAGTTGTTAGGCTCATTGTATAACTTCTGTGGAGAATCAACCTGCATGATAACACCATCTTTTAATACAACGATTCTGGTTCCAAGAGTCATAGCCTCTGTCTGATCATGTGTTACGTAGATGATTGTAGCACCTAATCTGTTATGTAAAGAAGCGATCTCAGATCTCATCTGTACACGAAGTTTTGCATCCAGGTTGGATAAAGGCTCATCCATAAGGAATACCTTAGGGTTACGAACGATTGCACGACCCATGGCAACACGCTGTCTCTGTCCACCGGAAAGAGCCTTTGGCTTACGATCCAGTAACTTCTCCAGATCAAGGATTCTTGCGGCTTCCTCAACCTTTGCTTTGATCTCATCCTTCGGAACTTTTCTTAACTTAAGACCGAATGCCATGTTATCAAATACTGTCATATGTGGATACAGAGCGTAGTTCTGGAATACCATTGCGATATCTCGATCCTTTGGCTCTACATCGTTCATTACTTTTCCGTCGATGATCAGATCACCGGAAGAAATTTCCTCCAGACCTGCGATCATACGAAGTGTTGTAGATTTACCACATCCAGATGGTCCTACGAAGATGATAAACTCTTTATCTGCAACATCCAGATTGAAATCTTTTACTGCCTCAAATCCGTTTGGATATACTTTGCAAACATTTTTTAATGATAAACTTGCCATTTGAAAAACCTCCTGATTTTTGCTTTTCGTTATTTTTTCTTTAGATGAAGTTTCTTTAAACTTCCTGATAAATGTATGATAACGGAATCTGCCCGAAATTGCCACCGTCAATCCGTCCAAATATTTACATGGTTTCTTGGCGAAATAACGAAAGGGGACATTGTTGTAAACAATGCCCCCAAAAATTACAGCTTTGAATATCCAAAACCGTTAACCATCGCCTCAATCTTTTGTCCCTGCCGGCAGAGCGGACAGTCTGCAACCGGATATGCCGCATATCCGGTGACATCATTTTCATCAAAAAGTGTCTCGACTTCTACGCCGTCTACCGAATTGATCGTTCCGAATAAAGAAGCCACCCACTCGATCTCTCCTCCGTAATACTGGATACACTCGAGTGCTCTGCGGATCGTCTCACCGGTTGTCGTAGTTGCTAAAAGAAGCACCACATGCTTTCCTTTGATCGCACCCTTGTTATTGTCACGGAACAGCATCTGGTTGTTGCTGTTGATCTCCGGAGAAATTACATACACCGTCTCATGCTGGTTGGTCGTTCCCATAATTCCACCGTTTTGGATTTCTTCTGTCAAAAACGTACCGACCACTTCTGTACCATCCATACATACAATTGTATCCACGTATTTTGTCTTTGGAATTCTCGAATACAGTACATGTGCCGCCTGTTTTGCTTCCGCCACACGTGTCTTGATACTTGTCACATCCACATAATAATTAATGTGGGAATGACTCGTTGCAAAATGTCCGTGCATGGCATGCAGCGCCAGCATGTTGCTTTCTTTTGAATAAAATTTCATCATACGATCTTCCATAGTATAATCCTCCTTCTCCTGTTGCTGTTATTGTTATGATAATCCGGTACTGCCAAAGCCACCGCGATCTTTCCCCGTCAGATGTTCCACCTTTTCGAATACAATCTCCGGCTGATTTTCCACGATTCGAAACTGTGCAATGCGGTCATTTACGTGGATCACGGTATCCCTGGTTGCATAAACCGGCATCCGCCACATATCGTTGTCCCCGCAATAGGAACCATCTACAATTCCAACACTGTTTGTCTGGATAATTCCCCAGTTTTTAAATGTGGAACTGCGCGGCACAAGATGTGCCTCATATCCCTTTGGAAGTTCCATTGCCACGCCAAGCGGGATCAGTGCAAACTCTCCCGCTTTTAAAGTTACTTCTTCCGAAGCCCGCATATCAATCCAATCGGATTTTCCTTCAATGTAATCCAGCGGTTCGATTTTGTCTGTAAAATATTTAATCTTGATTTTCTGCATATCAGTTTTCCCACTTCAGATTCAGATGCTCCACACGTTTTTCGCGGACCATCAGATCCTTTACACCTTCCTTTGCCGGTTTGTCATCGAACAGTACTTTATTCACTTCTTCTATAATCGGAAGCTCCACATCATACTTTTTTGCCAGAGCAAGTGCTGCCTTGGCCGAATAAATTCCCTCTACGACCATTTTCACTTCGTCGGTAGCCTGCTTCATGGTATACCCCTGTCCGATCAGCATACCCGCCTTGCGGTTTCTGCTGTGACGGCTCTCACAGGTGACAATCAGGTCTCCGATACCGGTCAGTCCGCAGAGTGTCTCCACTTTTGCCCCCATCTTTACAGCAAGTCCCGCAATCTCTGCAATGCCGCGGGTAATCAGGGCCGCTTTGGTGTTATCCCCGTATCCGAGTCCGTCCGCCATTCCTGCAGCAAGTGCAATCACATTTTTTAATGATCCGCCCAGTTCCATGCCAAGCATGTCCGGGCTGGTATAGACACGGAACACTTCATTCATAAACAAATCCTGGATTTTTTCTGCTGTGCTTTCTGTTTTTGCTCCTGCCACAACGGTTGTCGGAAGCCCGACCCCAACTTCCTCCGCATGTGATGGTCCACACATAACTGCAACATCTGCACAAGGAATTTCCTGTTCTACCACATCGGAAATCGTCATCAGAGTGTCCTCCTCAATTCCCTTTGCCACGCAGACGATAATCTGTCCCTCTGTCATATACGCGGCCATGCTTTTGGCCGTGCTTCTGGTAAACACGGATGGTACCGCAAGAACGAGAAATTCCTTTCCGGTTACTGCTTCTTTTAAATCTGTTGTAAATCGAACATCCTCCGGAAGTTTCACTCCCGGAAGTTTATCGACATGCTCATGCTCCCTGCGAAGCATGGCAACTTCCTCTTCCACAATCGACCATACCGTTACTTCATTTCCATTGGTGCGAAGAAGCTTTGCCAGCGCAATGCCCCAGCTGCCAGCTCCGATCACTCCTACCTTTGCCATATCATTTATCTCCTTTTTTCGTTCCGAATTTGTTCTCTGTTCCATTCATCAGACGAACAATATTCGCACGGTGTCTCCAAATCGCCATGCCGGTAAAACATGCACTCAGTATGTAAAACTCGATCCGGCTGGCTCCGCTGATTTTTAACCAGCCAAGCTGTCCGAAAATAATCGCCTGTACCAGATAGGCCGATACCAGAAATATGGAACCCACCGAAACATACCGGGTAATTCCCACAATAATCAGGAATCCAACGGCACAGCAGATTACTGCCGGAGGACAGACGGCAAGGATGACGCCTGTCGTACAGGCAATTCCCTTTCCGCCGCGGAACTGCAGATAGCACGGAAAATTATGTCCTAAGACTGTTCCAAACCCGGCATACAGTTCCAGCACCTTTGTATCATCCCCATACGTTCCGTGAAAAATCAGTTTTACAAGAAGTACGGCAAATACTGCTTTCAGAAGATCTCCGGCAAATGTAATAATACCGGCTTTCCATCCAAGTACCCGCAGAGAATTTGTCGTACCTGCATTTCCGCTTCCCTGCTTGCGGATATCAATCCCTTTGCTTTTCCCATACAGATATCCCGTCTGAAACAGACCGAATCCATATCCAATCAGTAATGCAATGATTCTTGCGACGATCATAACTAGTCTTCCTTTCGCTCCCTCGTGATGAATTTAAGAGCCGTGCCACGGAATCCAAATGTATCGCGGATACGGTTCTCCAGATATCTGGTGTACGAAAAATGCATCAGATTCTTGTCATTGACAAATACAACAAACGTCGGCGGTTTTACCGCAACCTGTGTTACATAATAAATCTTGAGTCTTTTTCCTTTATCGGTCGGTGGCTGCTGCATGGCAACTGCTTCCGTCACGATTTCGTTTAAAACACCCGTTGCAACACGCATACTGTTGTTCTCAATGACAACATCGATCATTTCAAAAATCTTATTCAGACGCTGACCGGACTTTGCAGAAATAAACAAAATCTCTGCATACGGCATAAAGCTTAAGATCTGACGGATTTTCTCGGTATGTTTCTTCACCGTGTTGTTATCCTTTTCGATGGCATCCCATTTGTTAACCGCAATAATGATACCTTTTCCTCTGTCATGTGCAATTCCGGCAATCTTGGCATCCTGCTCGGTTACTCCTTCGGTGGCATCAATAACGATGATCACCACATCCGCGCGTTCCACAGCGGTAACTGCACGGATAATACTGTAGCGCTCAATCTCCTCTTTGATCTTGTTTTTGCGGCGAAGCCCCGCCGTATCAATAAATACATATTCTTTTCCGTTGTATTTAATGTCTGTATCGATGGCATCTCTGGTAGTTCCCGCGATATCCGATACGATTACACGGTCTTCCTGTGCCAGCTTGTTGATCAGGGATGATTTCCCGACATTCGGCTTTCCGATAATGGCTACCTTCGGTCTTTCATCCTCCGGCTGATTTTCCGATCCTTCCGGGAAATATTTCACCACTTCATCCAGCATATCTCCAAGTCCTAGCATGGAAGAAGCGGAAACCGGATACGGTTCTCCGATTCCGAGATTGTAAAATTCATACACATCCGGCATAAATTTTTCAAAACTGTCCACTTTATTTACCACCAGAACCACCGGCTTTTTGGATCTGCGCAGCATGTCCGCTACTTTTGCATCCGCATCCTGCAGTCCCTGACGCACATCCGTGATAAACATGATCACATCTGCCGTGGCAATCGCAATCTCTGCCTGTTCACGCATCTGGGAAAGGATCACATCCCCGCTGTCCGGTTCGATTCCACCGGTATCAATCAATGTAAAATTATAGTTCAGCCATGTGACATCCGCATAAATGCGGTCTCTTGTGACACCCGGAGTGTCTTTTACAATGGAGATTCTCTCTCCTGCCAATGTATTAAAAAGCGTAGATTTTCCGACATTCGGACGCCCGACAATGGCTACGACTGGTCTGCTCATTTTTTACCTCCAACAAAAAAATGGATGGCGTCCGAAAACGCCATCTTTATTTTACAATAAGCCGCGGAAGTTGTAAAGTCCTGCTGATTTCATCTCTGTGATGTTTTCTCTCCGGAACTTAAAAAATGAATTTCCGAAACATCGTCAATGACCCCGCATTCTATCAGGGTATTTATGATATTGGTACAGTCTTTCCCGAAGCTGACATATGCTGATCCGCCATATGGTCTGGATGTTTCCACAGATTCGCCCATATTCGTGTAGTAATCATCGAGCCGGTCATATACATTTTTCCAGTCTGCAGATACGTGATAAAAATCCATGCTGAGACTGGCAGAAGAGTACTCCCCTGTTTCTTCCGGATCTTTCAGTGCATTCGTCAGATTGTACTTTTGCAGCTTCTGATCTGCGGCGTCTTCACAAATCGCCTGATACAGTTTTTTTGCAGTATCCGCATCAAAGTCACAATCCTTATAATTTTCCGATGATTCGTCTAATGTCAGGGTTCCGGTATTAAACTTTGAAATTTTGTCATAATCCGTTCCAAAGAGATATTCCATAAAATGATCTGCTTTATTTTCTTCTCCAAATAATACTTCTGAAAGCTTTTCATTTTCCTCTGTAATCTCATATGTACGCGAGAGCGTTTTTCCATTTTTCAGGTAGTAATAAAAAATGATCTGTGTACTGTCATCCGTTTTATTTTCCCTGTAAATTTCCGCATGACTTAAAATTTCTTTCTGTGCCTGACGTGCCACACGAACGCTATCCCCTTTATATTCTACCGGATAATCAAGAGAAACTTCCACCCGGCTTACCTGATCTGCATCCGGGACATACTGTTCCAGATAGGTGGCATTTTTTGAGCATCCACAGAAACTGCCCAGCACAAACAGCACAAATAACCCGCTCTCACAGAATCTCCTGCGGCAAAATACGCGAAATCCTTTTTCCACAAACATCTGTGCAATAAAAAAACTGACAAAACCAAATGCCACCACAAGAACAAGCAGCATTGGTTTTTTTACATGCAGATGCACGGAATCTAAAAATTCTGCCGCAAAGACGCCTGCAAAATAACCGACTCCGGTTCCCACGCCCCAGCGGAACAATGGTTTGACCCAGTTAAAAGAAATCAGATCCCCTGCACTTTCAATCCTGCGTTTTTTATAACAGTAATAAGCAATCAGATAAATGACAACTGCTGCAGCCACATAGGCCGCAAGTACCCGCAGTCCCCGGTAGGACAACACCCCCGACATCAGGTCTGTTTCCTGGTTATAGGACTGCCGGAATACAAAACGCACATTGTTGTACAGATAATTCATCGGGGAAAGAATCCGCAAAATTAAAAATTCCGGCACAGTATCCATGCCAAGTCCATATCCCAGATATCCGATGACATAACGTGCCCCACTGGAAAATGCAAATGCTACATAGTTAACCGCCAGAAAGTACACCGGAAGTGCAAACAGCTGTCCGGTAAACATGACACAAAAACACACCGTTGCATAAAGGAAAAAAGCAATTCCCATAACACTTAAAAACCACAATCCCAGAAACTGCACACTCGCAATGCCTTTCAAAAGACAAAGAACCACCGTTACCAGAAAAACCAGTGCCTGCGGAATCAATAAAAAACAAAGGCCACTGATCATATTCGTCACATACAGTTCCCCCCTTGTAACCGGCAGTGCATGGATCATATACGCATTCTTCTGGGTAAACAGATAGCCAAACAACGCCATCCCACAGACGACTGCCATAATTGCAATTGCGACCACATCCACTTCCAGACGCAGACTGTTGTACAATGCATAATCCCTGGCATAAGCAGTCATGTCCGTCTGTTGCTGCAGACGCGACCACAGCTGCCCCGGCACTTTTACCATCCCATATAACAGATAGCATACCCAGATCGGCCAGTACAGGGTCACATTTTTTTTAAAAACCGTACGGTTAAAAAAGGATGTCTTTGACTTCATAGCCCAAACCTCCCATTTCATAAATAAAAATTTCTTCCAGTGTAAGTGGCAGAATGTCCACAATAGCCAGATGATCTCCCTCTGTCTGGATGGCTGCCGCAACCTCCCTGGGATTTCCCTTGACAATCATTGTATATACACGCCCGGAATTTGACATATGCAATACCTCAAATTCTTTTGGGAGTTTCGGCATACCGGTCTGGCATGCCACCTGGATTTTACTGATGTTTCCATGTAAATCAAACAGGGAACGCTCAATTATAACCTTTCCGTGATTCATAATGCCCACATGATCACAGACATCCTCCAGTTCGCGCAGATTATGGGAAGAAACCAGTACGGTCGTCCTGCGCTCTGCAACCTCGGACATCAGGATCGTCCAGATCTGTTTCCGCATAACCGGATCAAGGCCATCCAGTGGTTCATCCAGAATCAGAAGTTTCGGTCTGCAACAGAGTGCCAGCCAGAATGCAACCTGTTTTTGCATTCCCCTGGACAGTCTGCGGATATTGCGTTTCATATCAATTCCCGGGAAAAACTCCTGCAGGCGATAAAACATCTTTTCGTCAAAGGACTCGTACATTCCCCGGAAATAACGCATCATTTCCAGTGTATCCGCCTGTAAAAAATAAAACGGCTCATCCGGTATATAAGCCATTTGAGCCTTTACCTGTTTATTTTCATATACCGGAACCCCGTCAATAAAAATTTCTCCGGCATCCTGCCGGTATACACCTGTCAGATGACGGATCAGGGTTGATTTCCCGGCACCGTTTGGTCCCACAAGCCCATATATGTTTCCAGACGCCACATGCATATTTACCCCGTCGAGCGCACGGAAATCCCCAAATTTCTTTATCAGATTATTTACTTCAATCAAAGTCTTTGCTTCCTCCTGCCAGTTTCCACATACGTCCTGTCAATTCCTCTGTCCCTACCGACATATTCTGCAGTCTGATTACCACCGTGTCGAACTCCTGCAGCAGCTCTTTGCGGATCAGTTCCGCAATCTGCTTTTCCGATGCCGCCATCCGTTCGCCTTCCCGGTCACAGACATACCCTTCCTGTTCCAGCTCCTGATAAGCATTCCTTACAGCATTGGGATTTACGGCAAATTTTGAAGCCAGTTCCCTCACTGACGGAAGTTTTTCTCCCTCCGGTATCGCATGCGTTATGATCATTTTTCGAATCCCGTCCGTGATCTGCTCATAGACCGGTTTGATATCTCTGCAATCTGGCTGCATCAAAGAGCATCCTCCTATCTTTCCTCAATACAGTCAGTGTACCATAAATCTTCCCCGAGTAATTTAACATCTTTGAAATACATTCTTAAGGATTTCTTAATTTGTTACACAAGTTTTAAAAATGCTCCCAGATTTCCGCGTTTTCCATGGCTTGCCCTATGGGAAAAAAGCAGATTCGGATTACAGCAGGTACAAAGATTCGTTACCGCCAGATGTTCCGGAAGGATTCCTGCATCCCGCAACACAATCTCATTACTTTTCCACAGATCCAGCTGATATTTTCCACCGCCCTTTTCGATCAGGATCTCACACTCATGACCGGAAAACTCTTTTGCAAAGGCAGATGCCACATCTTCACTTACTTCATAACAGTCCTGACAGATGGACGGTCCGACGGCGGCAAGAATTTCTCCGGGGTCACTATGAAATTCCCTGCGCATCACCTCGATGGTATGCTGCCCCATGCGTCCGACCGTTCCTCTCCACCCGGAATGGGAAAGTCCGATCGCATGGTGTATGGGATCTACAAAATAAAGTGGTACACAGTCAGCGTAAAAAGTTGCCAGAATCAGTCCCGGTTCATCCGTCACCAGCCCGTCCACATCCGTGTAAGACCGCTCCTTTGTCACACCATAGCCCCCGCAGCTTCTATCCACCCGCCGGACATTTGTCGTATGGGTCTGATCCGAACAGACGATATCTGAAAGCGTTCCTCCCATCGCCTCTGCCACCCTGCGGTAGTTTTCCGTCACTGCCTGTGGATTATCTCCACGTGTAAAACTCAGATTCAGGCTCCGGAACATCCCGGTGCTGCATCCACCCTCTCTGGTGGTAAAACAGTTCTTTACGCCCGTATGTGCCAAAAGAAGGGGAAAATACAAAAGCGGAAGCCCCTGTCCCTTTTTGCCCTGAAACTGTTCCAGTTCCAGTATATGCTCTTTATTTTTCCACTGAAAATCCTCTCTGTCCATGTCTGTCACCTCTGAAAATAAAATGCATTTGGGATGTGCCGGATACTTCCGTCCCCATAAATTCCAATCACATCAAAACGGCAGTCCATCTCCTGCCCTGCTGCATATCCTGCATAATGATAATTTGCAACCTTACAGATCTGGCGCTGCTTTCTCCGGTCTACCGCCTCTAACGGATCTCCGTAATCATTGCTGCTCCGGTATTTTACTTCAACGTATACAAGTACCCCGTCCTTTTGTGCAATAAGATCCACCTCTCCAAATGGTGTCCGGTAATTGCGTGCAAGAATTGTGTAATCATGTGTGCACAAATACCGGGCTGCCATGGTCTCATATTCTGTTCCAATTGTACGTTTATTCAAATTTTATTTAACCCCTGCCTGATCAATCTTTGCCTTCATACGATCCATATCATCCACAAAAACAAGAATCTCCGCAACCACCTCATACAGCTCCGGCGGAATCATGTCCCCGATCTGCAATTTGGAAAGAGTAGACGCAAGTTTATTGTCTTTGTAAGTCGGAACCTGACTCTCTTTTGCTTTTTCAATAATTTTTTCGGCTACCTGCCCCTTTCCGGTTGCCAGTATCTTTGGTGCTTTTTCGCCCGGCTCATAGGCAATCGCCACTGCCGTTTTCTCCGGTTCTTTCTTTTGTTTTAACTGCTCAAAAGGAAAGGGTTTAAAATTATTATTTTCCATTTTATGCCCTCATATCAAAGGAATACCGGTGCAGCTGTGTCGCCGCCGGCTGATCCATCTTCAGAAAATCGTCCACAAAATTTACATGTTTTTCTTCATTTACCACGTCGATCTTACAGTGATATCCCTTTTTTTCCAGCCTCGCTTCCAGCACCGGATAATTTTTTTCCAGCAATGCATATGCAGTGTCATTGTCCAGATAAAAACGCGTACTTACTTCACGTCCTCTCATCCGGACCGAAACATCCGTACTTCCCAGATGATCCAGATCCAGATGCAAAAAAGCAGTCAGATCCTTTTCTCCCTGTGCCAGTGCCTTTTTGTTGGTATACACAAACAGTTCGCCGCTTGCATGCTGCCCCGACATTTTGAGTGGAATCTGTGCGTATGTGTACATCTGGTTCACCTGATTCATAAATTCTACATTGCTGTGGATCTCTCCCGCCATCTGTGAGAAAGCGGTATGCTCCTGTCCCGCATTTTTGAGTGCTGACTCAATTTTTTCCATCTGACTGTTCAGACGCTCATACAGCCTCCCGACATAATCGCCCTCTTTGAGATCCCCTGGTTTCGCCATCCACTGCTGTTCTGCCGTATCCCGGACAAGTGCCTGGAATTCCTTGGAAGAAAACAGCTTTCCGAGATGTTCCCGTTCCAACGGCAACGGATCTTTGCACAGCTGCTGCAGATCCTTTAACACTTCTACCGTACCGCTATTTGCGTTATATGCACTCTGCGGCTTTCCGAGAATATCTCCGATCATCCGGTTTAAATGCTGCAGCTGTTCCTGTGAAAGTACAGCTCCCAGTGTATGTGGAGTCTGCGACATCTGCCCGGTATAAGTTGTTTTTCCGGAAACAGTTTCCATCGTTTCGGCTTCCTGCTGTCCGGCCACGCCTTTCTCCTCCGCTGCAGCCTGACCTTCCTGCTGCGACAAAATTTCCGGATGTTCCTGCACGGTTTCCGTGGCAGTCTCCGGTGCAGCCTCCGTCTGCATCTGCGTTTCTGCGGTATCTGTCTGCACGCTTTCATAATTCAGACCATCCAGGTTGTATGCCATATCCGGTTCCGGACTTTGTATCTGCTGCGGTACTTCTTCCAGCCCGTCTGTCAGAATCTGCAACAACTCATTTCCAAGCTGACGCATGGTCTCTGTCTTTACTGGTGCGCCTTCCGTTCCGGTCAGACTCTGTGGAAACTGCTCAATCAGTGCATCCAGTTCCCGTGTAATCGCCTGACTGTCATTCATATAATTTTCAAACTGGGAGGCATTTTCTACAGTAATCGGTATTCCAAGCTTTTGCATCTGTACCAGCGTCTGTACATCAATCCGCGGATTTGCATTGACCAGCCGTGCCATCTGCTGCAGACTCTCCCGGTCAATCGGCATCTGTTCTTCCATCATCCGGTCAACCATGGACAAATACTCCGGCTGTGCGGAAAGTCCCGCTGCGGAAAGCGCCTGCATCAGCGTATAATTTGCGCCTGCCCCGTCAATTGCAAACGGCCGGATGGCAATCTGCGTGCCATCGTTGGACTTTACCTGGAAAAACATGGATTCCCCTTCCATAAGGGAAATCTTTCCGTCCAGCCGTGCCATCACCTGCTGCCCTCCGGAAAGAGAAAGCGTCACGCGGCCATTTTTAACGGAAGTGACCGTCCCCTCAAAAATATTTCCTTTTGTCAGAGACCGCAGAGAGGCCACAAGATTTTCCACACCTTTCGTCCCGGTCAGCGTCTCCGCACCTGATGAGATCGCCTGATGATACTGTTTTACCAAATCTGAAATCTGCATCCGAACAGCCCCCTTTGTGATTTTGAATAATTATCTTATGATACAAAATTCTTAATAAAGGTTCTTCTGTGAATCGGTGTCGGTCCATACTTTTTGAGTGCTGCAATATGTTCCGCGCTTCCATATCCTTTATTGGAAGCAAAACCATACTCCGGATAAATCGAATCATAGTATACCATCATCCGGTCCCTGGTCACCTTGGCAATGATCGATGCCGCACCGATGGAAATGCTCTTTGCATCTCCCTTGATAATCGGTACCTGCGGAATTGTCACTTTCGGAATCGTCACTGCATCATTAAGCAGCAGATCCGGCTGCGGAGATAACTGTGCAATCGCCTGCCGCATTGCCTCATACGTTGCCTGCAGAATATTGATCTCATCAATCCTGTCCGGACCGATCGTGCCAAGTCCGGTTGCCACTGCCTGCTCCATGATGATATCATACAGTTCTTCTCTTTTTGCCGCTGAAAGTTTTTTGGAATCATTAATATATAATATATCACAATCCTTCGGCAGAATCACAGCTCCTGCCACGACCGGTCCCGCAAGCGGTCCCCGTCCTACCTCATCGATCCCACAGATATATGTATATGTATCGTACTCTTTTTCATATTTCTTTAAATTTTCCGTGCGGATCATTTCCTTCTGTAGCTTATCCATGCGTTTTTTTGCGGTATCCACCAGTTTCTGCACACCGGTGCGGGAATCCGACGCATATTTTTCCACAAACGCCTCCAGTGCTTCCGTCGGTGTTGCTGTCAGTTCCTCTTTAATCGCATCAATTTTTTCAGCCATTTTCCTGCTCCTTTGGCCACTCCAGCGTAACTTTTCCGAGTTTTCCGCTCCGGAATTCATCAATCAGAAGTGCTGCCGCTTTGCTGTAATCGAGTTCCCCGCCTTTCGTGATACATTTCCTGTTTTCTGCAATCCCGCATAAAAGTTCGGTCTCCTTTTGTGTTTCTTCGACTTCATAACGTTCTGTCAGGATTCCCGGATACTGTGTTTTCAGGAAACGGATCAGCTCTACCGCAAGTTCATCCGTATTTAAGATCTCATCCCGGATGGAACCGATCAGCGCCAGACGAAGTCCAACTTTCTGATCCTCAAATTTCGGCCAGAGAATTCCCGGAGTATCCAAAAGCTCTACACTTTTGCTCAGACGTATCCACTGTTTTCCCTTCGTTACACCCGGCTTGTTTCCGGTCTTTGCACACGCTTTTCCCGCATACGAATTGATAAATGTGGATTTTCCGACATTTGGAATTCCAACAACCATGGCACGGACCGGCCGGTTTTTGATTCCGCGCTTACGGTCCCTCTCCATTTTTTCCTTACAGGCTTCCATAATAATATCGGTAATGGATTTCATTCCGTTTTTGCTTCGCGCGTCAAGGCTTACCACATAATATCCTTTCTTTTTGAAAAAAGCAGACCACTGCTCGGTTGCCTTGCGGTCCGCCAGGTCCGCTTTATTCATTAAAATCAGACGATATTTGTTTTTTCCAAGTTCGTCAATATCCGGATTTCTGCTGCTGAGCGGGATCCGGGCATCTACCAGTTCGATCACCAGATCTATCAGTTTGATGTCTTCCTGCATCTGTCGTTTTGCTTTGGTCATATGACCGGGATACCATTGAAAATTCATCTCTTTTTCCTCATTTCCTAAATCAGCCCGCTTAATCGATCAGTCCCATCTTTCCAAATCCCTTAAAATGGAACCACGCTTTTCCAATTATATAATCTTTTTTCACATTTCCGATATTTGCCATACGGCTGTCCTCACTGCTGTTTCGATTATCCCCGAGAACAAAATATTCGTCATCCCCAAGTTTCACTTCATCTGCTGCCACACCGGGATCTTCGATGGAAGCAGAAACAATATCTTCCTTGTAAAGTTCTCCATTAATATATACTTTCCCATTTTTGATCTGTACCGTATCCCCCGGACAGGCAATGACCCTCCGGACATAATAATGGGATTTTTCATTTCCATTCGGCAAAAAAACGACGACATCGCCCTGCTTTGGCGCGCGTACCATATAGACAAAGCGATTGACAAAAATCTGTTCCTCGCTCTGTAAGGTATCCTGCATGGCATTTCCCACAACTGTCGTCCGAAAACCAAAAGAACTGACCAGTGCATATGCAATGGCAATTACAATGGCACATTCTAATACCCAGGTCATAATTTCTTTAAACAGGGGCACATTAAACTTTTTTCTTCTTCTGCTGAAATTCAGTCCGCTTCTTCTTTTCACTTTTCCACCTCTTTAATTCAAGTTAGAAAAAAGGGATGCCGCATTCTGTGGCATCCCTTCCATGAAGCAAATTATTTTACTAACTCTTTTACCTTTGCAGCTTTGCCGACACGGTCTCTTAAGTAGTAAAGTTTTGCACGACGTACTTTACCTTTACGAACGATCTCTACCTTCTCAACGTTTGGAGAATGTAAAGGCCATGTCTTCTCAACACCTACACCGTTTGAAATCTTTCTTACAGTGAAAGTGGTACGGTTGCTTCCACCCTGCTTCTTAATAACAGTTCCTTCGAATACCTGAATACGCTCACGGTTTCCCTCTTTGATCTTTCCGTATACCTTTACAGTATCACCTACGGAAAACTGTGGTGCTTCAGCCTTTAACTGCTCTGCCTCAATGTTCTTGATAATTTCACTCGCGTTCATTTTGTGACCTCCTGATTATTTTGACGTTCTTAAACTCCATCTATCGGTGCCAGAGGACCGTCACTTCTATTCACATTTGTAACTATCCGTTCCGTAATATTACCGAATAATTACACCGCAACAATTATAAACTTTAGCATACTCATTCCGAAAAATCAAGTCCTTTTTCATCATTTTTCGCACATCCAGAAAATTTTGTCACGCGACAGGCAAAATCCCTCTTTTTCCTGCAATCCCTTGGATTTTTCGTTGTCCGTGATAATCTGTGCAAACGGAATTTTTCCCTGTTCGAGCATACAGTTTGCTGCATACGTTTCGAGCGTCATGGCAATGTGTCTGCGCTGGAATTTTGGTGCTACCATAAGCATTCCGATACTTCCCTCACAATGCTGCCCGATAAATCCGGCAAGCTTTTCGTCATAAAAAGCCCCCACAAGCATACCATCCTGTATCCTCGACCGCAGGTAGTCCTCATCACAGCAGCCGTGATAAAAGGAAATCACCTGTGGAAAATCTTCTCGTTGTAATCTGCGCATCGACAATCCATCCTCACGCGTCAGATCCGGCCGGTATAACCCGCGCACCGGAAGCTTTTCATGTCTGGTGTACACAGCCTGATAACATTCGCACTCCTGATTAAGTCCGTATCTCTTTTGAAAATAAGGAATCATTTCCTCCTGATGCAAAACCGCCAGCGGTATTTTTTCAACCGGAAGCGTCCATGTACGGATATCCGGAAGTCTTGACGGATCAACACATGCATGAAAATAGATCTCGTATTCCATATCTTTGAGCAATATCTGTCCCTGTCCGAAATACAACAGTTGTGCGCGTCCACGATTGATCAGTTCAATCATATCGATGTGCAACAGTTTCTGTTTCATAAGCAGTTGTCTGCATTCCTGCAGCCGCACATAGCGGGCATACAGATCCGGCCTGCGTTCCTTTGTACGCAGGATGGACTGTTCCTTTTTCCATGCATCTATGTGTTTCTGGTTTCCGGAAAGCAGCACCTCCGGCACCTTTTTCCCGTGCCACACATCCGGTCTGGAATATTGCGGATGTTCCAAAAGCTCTCCGTGGAAAGATTCGGTCAGGGCCGACTGTTCATTTCCAAGCACACCCGGAACCAGGCGTGCCACTGCATCGACAATCACCATGGCTGCCAGCTCTCCGCCCGTCAGTACATAATCACCGATGGAAATGTAATCTGTGACCACTTCCTCAAGCACGCGCTCATCAATGCCCTCGTAATGCCCGCATAACAAAAGCAGCTCATCCTGTGCCGCCAGTTCCCGTGCTTTTGCCTGTGTAAAAGGAATTCCCTGCGGGGTTACATAAATCACCCGCTTTTTCTTATTCTGCGGTATCTTTTCCATAACACTCTGACATGCATCATATACCGGCTGTGCCTGCATGAGCATCCCTGCACCGCCGCCGTAAGGATAATCATCCACCCTGCCATGCTTATCCTGCGTATAATCACGAATATTCACCGCATCAATATCTATTTTTTTCTGTTGTACGGCTCTCCCTGTGATGCTTGTCATAAGCCCCTGCATCACCATATCCGGAAAAAGTGTCAAAACATGAAACTTCATTGTCCACCCTCCGTTTAACGCAGTCCCGGCAGCAGATGTACTTCCATCTGTCCCGCAGCCACATCCACGTTCTGGATACACGCATGGATTGCCGGAATGAGCAGATCTTTTGCGCCGTCTTTACTCACAACATAGACATCATTGGCACCGGTCTGCAATACATCGGAGATTGTTCCAAGTTCTTCTCCTTCATCCGAAACCACCTGTATTCCGATCAGATCTGCAATAAAATACTCGTCTTTTCCTAATTCCACTGCATTTTCCCTGGTAACAAGCAGCTTTGCCTGCCGCATTCTCTCCACGTCATTTCTATCATCTATCCCCTTGAATTTCAGGATCACCATATTTTTAAAGAACTTAACACCTTCGATTTCAAGTTCTCTGGTTCCCCGACCCTGATCAAGGAGGACTGTTTTCAAATTTTTAAACCGGGCATTATCATCCGTGGTAGGAAACACTTTCACCTCTCCACGTACCCCGTGAGGAGCCGTAATCACTCCCACCTGAAATAAATCTTCCATAAAATCTCCTATTGTGCAGATTCTCTCACGAATTTGTTTCATAGAAAAACAAGCACCTCGCAGCTGCGGGGTGCTTAATGCGGTACATCTCTGATGTATCGCCTGTGATACATCAGAGATGTACCGCTTTCATTTACAGTATATCCTACCGTTATGTTATTGCATGATTTCCACAATAACTTTTTTGTCTTCTTTGGATGCCGCTGCTTTCACAACCGCACGGATTGCTTTCGCAATGCGTCCCTGCTTTCCGATTACTTTGCCCATATCGGACTGTGCAACCCTAAGTTCCAGCAGAGTTCCTTTTTCATTCTCAGACTCCGTCACAACAACTTCATCCGGGAAATCAACGAGTGACTTTGCAATTACTTCAACTAATTCTTTCATTAATTACATCCACCCTTCGGAATTATTTCTCGATACCAGCTGCCTTGAAGATTCTGTTAACGGTCTCTGTTGGCTGTGCGCCTGTAGATAACCACTTCTTAGCCAGCTCAGCATCTACGTGATACTCGCTAGGATCCTTTGTTGGATCATATGTTCCGATCTCTTCGATGCATCTTCCGTCTCTTGGTGAGCGGGAATCTGCAACTACGATTCTATAGAAAGGAGCCTTCTTCTGTCCCATTCTTCTTAATCTGATCTTTACTGCCATGATTTCACCTCCTCATAGGTTTTGTTTTTTATTTAAAAGGGAAGTCCTTTGAACATTCCTCTTTTACCACGTTTGCCGCCCATCATGCCGGGCATCTGTTTCATCATTTTCTTTGTCTGCTCAAACTGCTTGACCAGACGGTTGACTTCTGCCACCTGTACACCCGCACCTCTTGCAATGCGGTTCTTTCTGCTTGGATTGAGCAGATTCGGATTTTTACGTTCCTGCGGTGTCATGGAACGAATAATTGCCTCTATTCTCCGCATGTTTTTCTCCGCTTCGTCCGTATCAATCTCCGGCATCTTTCCACCGCCGAGTCCAAGTCCCGGCATCATGCCCATCAGACTGGACAAACCGCCCATCTTTTTCATCTGACTCATGGACTCTAAATACATTTCAAAGTCAAATTCATTCTTGCGCATCTTCTGCTCAAGTTCTTTGGCTTTTTCCTCGTCGAGATTCTCCTGTGCTTTCTCAATCATGGTAAGCACATCACCCATACCAAGGATTCGGGATGCCATACGATCCGGATAAAACTGTTCCAGATCCGAAAGTTTCTCCCCCATACCTGCGTACAGAATCGGTTTTCCTGTCACTGCGCGGATGGAAAGAGCTGCACCGCCCCGGGTATCTCCATCGAGCTTTGTCAGAACAACACCATCGATTCCTATCTTGTCATTAAATGTCGAAGCAACATTTACCGCATCCTGACCGGTCATTGCATCAACAACGAGAATGGTCTGGAATACATCCACCGCTTCTTTGATCTCCACAAGCTCATCCATCATCTCTTCATCGACATGCAGACGACCTGCCGTATCAATGATCAGAACATTGCAGTCTTCTTTCTTTGCATGTTCCACGGCTGCTTTGGCGATATCCGCAGGTTTGTTTTTATTTCCCATGGAAAATACTTCCACGCCCTGCTTTTCTCCATTGATCTGCAACTGTTCAATTGCAGCCGGACGATACACATCACAGGCTGCCAGCAGTGTCTTTTTCCCTTTGGTCTTTAATTTGCCTGCGATCTTTGCCGTGGTAGTTGTTTTACCGGCACCCTGCAGACCTACCATCATAATGACGGTCAGTTCTTTTCCCGGCCGGAACGCAATCTCGGTTGTCTCGGAGCCCATGAGCTTAACCATCTCTTCGTTTACGATCTTGATGACCATCTGTCCCGGATTGAGACCGCTCATCACATCCTGTCCGATTGCCCGTTCCTGCACATCTTTTACAAACTTCTTGACCACACGGAAATTTACATCTGCCTCAAGCAGTGCCATCTTGACTTCTTTCAGTGCTGTCTTGACATCGTCCTCTGTCAATCTGCCCTTGCTGCGAAGATTCTTAAATACATTCTGCAATTTTTCAGAAAGACTGTCAAATGCCATACTACAGCTCCTCCAAAATCTGATTTGAAATCGTTGCGATCTGTTCTACGATCTGTTCATCTTTTGTTTGATGAAACTGTTCTGCCAGTCTGTGAATTTCCTCCACATCCTGCTTCACAGATAAGAACTTCTCTACCAGATGAAGTTTCTTTTCATAATCCGAAAGCTTCTTTCCACAGCGTTTGATCATATCTGCCACGCCCTGTCTGGTAATCCCCTCCTCCCCGGCAATCTCACCGAGAGAAAGATCATTGAACACGAAGTCCTCATAGATCCGGCGCTGATGTTCATTCAGTAACTCGCCATAAAAATCATATAAATAAGCCTGTTGTAACTTTTCTTCCACATCAATCACCTTGGATACTTTACCATAAAGAAAACAAGGTGTCAAGTATTTTTTCTTGACACCTTGTAATTTATTTTTAAATCATGGTTCTTACGATCTTTGGCTTATATCCGGCCTTTTCCAGCGCCTTGATAATCTGCTTCTTGTGATCGGTACCAAAACACTCCAATGTAATCCGAAGTTCAACTGCGGCATTCCGGTTCGTGGAAACAAACTGATTGTGTTCGAGTTTGATGACATTTCCCTGCTCTTTTGCCAGTGTCTCGGAAACTTTCGCCAGTTCTCCCGGCTTATCCGGAAGCAATACCGAAACGGTAAAGATACGGTCACGGAAAATCAGTCCCTGCTGTACCACGGAAGACATTGTGATTACGTCCATGTTTCCACCGCTTAAGATGGATACCACCCGCTTGTCCTTAACATCCAAATGCTTTAATGCCGCTACCGTAAGCAGTCCGGAATTTTCTACAATCATCTTGTGGTTTTCCACCATATCCAGAAAACTTACGATCAGTTCATCATCCGTTACCGTGATAATGTCATCCAGATTTTTCTGGATATATGGGAAAATTTTGCTTCCCGGTGTCTTTACGGCAGTACCGTCGGCGATTGTATTTACTGTCGGAAGCGTTGTCACTTTTCCGGCTGCAAATGAAGCCTGCATACAGTTTGCACCAGCCGGCTCCACACCGATCACCTTAATCTTTGGATTGAGCAGCTTTGCAAGTGTGGATACACCGGTTGCCAGTCCGCCTCCCCCAATCGGAACAAGAATGTACTCTACCAGCGGAAGTTCCTTAAAGATCTCCATTGCAATGGTTCCCTGACCGGTTGCCACTGCCAGATCATCGAACGGATGAATAAAGGTATATCCTTTTTTTTCTGCCAGCTCCAGTGCATGTGCACATGCCTCATCATATACATCTCCGTACAACACAACTTCCGCACCGTAACTCTTGGTACGATTCACCTTGATCAGAGGCGTGGTGGTTGGCATTACAATTACCGCCTTACAGCCGTAGCACTTTGCGGCATATGCCACTCCCTGCGCATGGTTTCCGGCAGATGCTGTAATCAGTCCTCTCTGACGTTCTTCCTCTGAGAGCGTGCTGATTTTATAATAAGCACCCCTTACTTTGTATGCACCGGTAAACTGCATATTCTCCGGCTTTAAATATACTTTATTGCCTGTCTGGTCACTTAAGTAATCACTGTATACAAGTTTTGTCTCCAGAGTAACCTCTTTTACTTTTTCACTTGCTTCTTCAAATTTATCTAGCGTCAGCATCTTCATCGTTGTCCTCCTTATTTTTTACGTCAAACAATGCATTCACAAATTCATCCGGGTCAAATTTCTGGAGGTCATCCATGGTCTCTCCCACGCCGATATATTTGACCGGCACTCCAAGTTCCGCCTGAATTGCCACCGCAATTCCTCCCTTGGCTGTTCCATCCATCTTTGTCAGCACAATTCCGGAAATCTTTGCCACATCGGAAAATTCCTTTGCCTGAACCAGCGCATTCTGTCCGGTTGTCGCATCCAGCACAACCAGCGTCTCCCGATACGCCTGTGGATACTCTTTTTCGAGAATCTTGTTAATTTTTCCAAGCTCATTCATCAGATTTTTCTTGTTGTGCAGACGTCCTGCCGTATCGACCAGAAGCACATCTGCATTTCTGGCCTTTGCTGCAGCCGTTGCATCATAAACCACAGATCCCGGATCTGCGCCTTCCGTTCCGCCAATCATGTCAACTCCCGAACGGTCCGCCCACTCTTTGAGCTGATCTCCTGCTGCTGCACGGAAAGTATCCGCACCGGCAATCACAACCTTTTTTCCCTGCTCCTTCAGTTTACCTGCAAGTTTTCCGACGGTTGTGGTCTTTCCCACACCATTGACTCCGATCACAAGGACAACGGATGTCTCTTCTTCAAAGCGGTATGCCGTCTCACCGACCTGCATCTGCTGTTTGATGCTGTCGATCAGAAGCTGTTTGCATTCTGCAGGCTCTTTCACATGGTTTGCCTTTACTTTTTCACGCAGATCATCCAGAATCGACTCGGTAGCCTTAACGCCCAGATCACCCATAATCAGAATTTCTTCCAGTTCCTCGTAAAATTCATCATCAATTTTAGAAAAACCGTGAAATACCGAATCAATTCCGGATACAATATTATCTCTTGTCTTGGTCAGTCCTTCGACAAGCCGGCTGAAAAAACCTTTCTTTTCTCCCATATCAGTTTCCTTTCTTATCGCTTCTTTCTTTTTACATAATCAATCAGTTCAAATCATGTTCAATCAGATCTACCGACACAAGTGTCGATACACCTTTTTCCTGCATGGTAATTCCATACAACCGGTCCGCTGCTGTCATTGTACCACGCCTGTGTGTAATAACAATAAACTGTGTATTTTTTGTCAGCTTATTTAAGTAACTTGCAAACCTTGAGACGTTAGAATCATCAAGTGCTGCTTCAATCTCATCCAGAAGACAAAACGGTGAAGGTTTCAGTGCCTGAATCGCAAACAGCAGTGCAATCGCCGTCAGTGCTTTCTCACCACCGGACATCTGCATCATATTCTGCAGCTTCTTTCCCGGCGGCTGCGCGATGATGCGGATGCCACATTCGAGAATATCCTCATCCTCCACCAGTTCTAAAGCTCCATGTCCGCCACCGAACAGGTGCTTGAATGATGCATTGAATTCTTTCTGGATTTCCGCAAACTTTTCCAGAAACTGTTTTCTCATGCCGCTGTCGAGATCTTCTATGATGCCGAGCAGTGTCTGCTCTGCCTCAACCAGATCATCATGCTGCCCTTTCAGGAACGTATAACGTTCCGAAACTTCTTTGTATTCTTCAATGGCATTGACGTTGACTGTTCCCAGCTTCCGGATCTCATCCTTTACTGCTGCGATCAGTTTCTTTAAAGCAAGCGGATCTTCGTATTCACTGTTTCTTAATTCTGCTGCCGCATGCGGTGTCAGTTCATATTCTTCCCACAGATAATTTGTCTGTTGTTCTGCAGATTCATTCAGCTTTTCCCGCTGGTTGTTCAGACGGAACACTTCTTTATCCAATCCGTTACACCGCTCGGAAATTTCCTCCTGTTTCCGGAAAAATCCCCGGTATTCCGCAGACATCTGTTCTTTTTGTTCTACGCTTTCACGAAGTTTCTGTTCCAGTTGCCCATGGGAATCCGAAGAAGCAAGGATCGTCTTTTGGATTTCTGCAATATCGTGCTGTTTCTTTTCCACATCTTCTTTGAAATTTTTCGCATTCTCCAGAAGCCCGGTCTTTTCCGTCTCAAATTTTTCCAGATCTCCATTGATACGTTCCACGTTTGTCTGGGCAAATTCTACTTTCTGCCGGATATTCGCTTCCTCAAGCTGAATTCCGGAAAGTTCCGATTCCGCTTTATTTTCCAGTTCTTTCTGTTCTTCAAGCATCTTCTGAAACGCTTCATTCGCATGCTGGATTTCCGTTTCCCGTTGTCTGGAATGTTCCAGTTCCTCCTTAATGCCTGTCTGATCTGCACGGATTTCTTCTACCTGCTGATCCATCTGCTGCCGTTCCTTCATGAGACTTGAAAATACTTCTTCACTCTCATTTTTCTGCTGCATTGCGCGATCCACATTGATCTTTGCAGTATTCTGACGAATAAATTCTTTCTGCAGGGTTTCTTTCACCTGTTCGAGGTCTTCCTCATTCAACTCAATGGCCGTAAGAAGATCCTCCCTGCGGTTTTTTATCTGCGCAATCTCCTGAAGCAGACGATTCGTTTTCGTTTCCAGCTCCTCCACTTCGCGGCGTCTTGCCAGCAGATTGGATGAATTTTTAAATGCTCCACCCGTCATGGAACCACCGGGGCTTAAATATTCTCCCTCAAGAGTTACAATATGTAAACTGTAATGATTCTTCTTTGCAAGTGCAATCGCATGATCAATCGAATCTGCCACAAGCACACGCCCCAGCAGATACGCCGCCACTTCCTCATACTTTTGCTCACACTTTACCAGCTGACTGGCAATTCCAATAACTCCGGGCTCCTTCAGTGCCGCTTCATTCTTCGGATTTTTTCTTGCGCTTACACTGGTCAGCGGAAGAAATGTTGCACGTCCGAAACGGTTCTGCTTCAGAAATGCAATCATTTTCTTTGCCGTTGCTTCATCTTCCGTCACAATATTCTGAATGTTTCCACCCAGAGCGGTCTCAATCGCAATCTCATATTTCTTATCCACCTGAATCAGATCTGACACAACCCCGAGTAATCCCGGATTATGTTCTTTCTGTTCCATCACTTTGCGGATACTGTTTCCGTATCCGTCATAGCGCTCCGCAATATTTTTAAGCGACTCCAGACGAGACTGCTGCCTGTGAAATTCGTTTTGCTTTTCTTCTAATGCACGGTCATTTTCTTTTGCCTTAGTTCTCCATTCTTTTTCCTTTGCACTTAATTCTTTTTCCTGCTCCGAAAGTTCACCGATATGCGCACTGACCTCTTCGAGATCTTTTTTACAGTCTGCAAGAACCGAATCCAGATCCGTTTCCTGCGTTTTTCTGTCCAGCAGACGCTTTCCAAGCTCTGCTTTTCGTATATTGATCTGCTCCACCATGGTATCGGAACGCTGCTGTTTGGCCTGAATATCTGCTCTGCGGTTTAACAGCGCAAACAATTCTTTCTGCCCCTGTTCCATTCCCTCATTACAGGATGCAATCTGTTTCTGTATCTCTGCCAGTGTCTGTGCTGCTTCTTCCTGTCGTTTCCGTACCTGTGCAAGCTGTTCATCACCGGAATGTTTTTCTTTCTCGTAGGAAGCTTTTGCCTCCTCCTTTTCCTTCTGCTCCCGCGCAATGGCATCCAGACGGCTCTGCAGATGTTCATCTGTCATCTCTGCCGTATGGATCTGCTCTGCCAGTATCTGGATCTGGCTTTCGAGTTTTTCCTTCATCACAGACGTATTGCTGATATTTTCCCGGATTGCATTGATCTTTTCGTCCATTTCCGTGATGCTTTCGCCCAAACGGTCATATTCCTGGCGGATCTTTTCCCTTGCATCCGTGCTTTCTTTCAGCTGTTCCTCTGCAATTTTGAATTTTTCCTCTACTTCACGCTGCTCGGATGCGATTCTCTCTGTTTCCATGAGAAACATGTTGACATCATAATCTTTCAGCTCATTCTTCTTTTTTAAATAGGTTTTTGCCTTTTCCGACTGCAGCTGTAACGGTTCCACCTGGCGTTCCAGTTCGGACAAAATATCGTTTACACGGACCAGATTGTCTCTCTCATTTTCTAACTTTTTTTGTGCAGTCGCTTTTCGTTTTTTGAATTTTACTATTCCTGCCGCCTCATCAAAAAGTTCACGCCGTTCTTCCGGTTTGCCGCTTAAGATCCGGTCAATCTGTCCCTGTCCAATGATCGAATATCCTTCTTTTCCGATACCGGTATCATAAAACAATTCTGAAACTTCTTTCAGTCGGCACGGACTGCCATTGATTAGATATTCACTCTCTCCGGAACGATACAGACGTCTGGCAACGGTGACTTCCTCATAGTCGATTGCCAGTTTATGGTCGGAATTATCCAGTGTAATCGCTACATACGCATAGCTGAGCGGTTTCCGGTTCTCCGTACCCGCAAAAATAACATCCTGCATGGAAGACCCACGCAGCTGCTTGACCGACTGCTCTCCAAGTACCCAGCGCACCGCATCCGCAACGTTACTTTTTCCACTTCCGTTCGGTCCTACAATGCCCGTGATTCCCTGGTGGAATTCAAATACAATTTTGTTTGCAAATGATTTAAATCCCTGCACCTCAATACTTTTTAAATACATGTACTATCCCCTTTGCTGGTTTTTAAGCATCAGAAGTGCCTGATACGCAGCCTCCTGTTCCGCTGCTTTTTTGGTATGTCCGGTTCCACTGCCAATGACACGCTCTCCAATACATGCACGAACCGTAAAACTCTTATTATGATCCGGACCGGACTCATCAGTCAGCACATAAGTAAGCTGTTCATGTTCTCCCTGCACAACCTCCTGCAGGATAGTCTTGCTATCATAAAAGAGCTGTTTGTGTTCAATATCTGTCAGAATATATTTATGAATAAACTCTTTTGCATTAGCAAAACCACCATCCAAATAAATTGCCCCGATCACAGCTTCCAGTGCATCAGACAAAATAGATTTGCGACCTCTTCCTCCGGTCTGGTCTTCTCCTTTCCCGAGTAAAAGATACTCTCCTAAAGCAATATCCTTGGTACAGAGTGCCAGTGTCGGCTCACAGACAATGCTTGCACGAAGTTTTGTCAGTTCTCCTTCCGGCTTATCCGGATACTCTTTGTACAAAAATTCACTGGAAATAATCTCAAGCACGGCATCGCCCAAAAACTCCAGTCTCTCATTGTCCGAATGTTTCTTTAAGTGCTTCTCATTGGCAAATGAACTATGCGTCAGTGCCTGACGAAGCAATTTCTCATCATGAAAGTGATATCCGATCACTTCCTGAAATTTTTTAATATCTGTCACTTCTTTCCCCTTTCTGAAATAAAGGAGTCCGCCACCGGACTCCTTTCGTATCTGTGTTTAGTTTTCGTTCATTGCAGCTTTGATCTGTTCTACCGCATCTCCTACCGTAACAATCTTTTCTGCCTGCTCGTTTGGAATCTCAATATCAAATTCTTCCTCAAGTCCCATAATGATCTGGAATACATCCAGGGAATCCGCTCCCAGATCATCGATGAATGTGGTATCCATCGTAATCTCATTTTCATCCACGTTTAATACGTCCACAATAATCTTCTTTAATTTTTCGAATTCCATAATACTTCATTTCCTTTCTTATTCTTCTTCATTATTTTTGGAATCTACAATTCTTTCTTTGATAATTTCGTTAATATTCTCTTCACGGAATGTCACACACTGGTAAATGGAATTGGTAATTTCCTTTGCCTTGGAACTTCCATGGGTCTTTACCACAAGACCATTCAATCCCAGAAGCGGTGCTCCGCCATACTGGCTCGCATCAAATGCTTTCAATGTTTTTTTCAGTGACGGCAATGCCAGTGCCGCACCAATCTTACTCTTTAAATTGCTCATCAGTCCCGCTTTGATCACACCGACCAGTGTTGAACTGAGACCTTCGTATAATTTTAAAATGACATTTCCGACAAATGCCTCACACACAATGACATCTGCACCACCATGCGGAATCTCTCTTGCCTCGATACTTCCGACAAAATTGATATCCTCACATTCTTTCAACAGCGGAAATGTTTCTTTTACCAGGGCATTTCCCTTCTCCTCTTCCGCACCGATATTTACAATCGCCACTCTCGGATTCTTGATCCCCACAACGTTTTCCATATAAATGGAACCCATCTTTGCAAACTGTAATAAATGTTCCGGTCGTGCATCCACATTTGCACCACAGTCAATCAACAGCGAAATTCCGGTCTCTGTCGGAATGATCGGTGCCAGCGGCGGGCGCTTGATTCCACGGATACGTCCGACAATCGTCTGTCCGCCAACCAGAACCGCGCCGGAACTTCCTGCGGAAACAAATGCATCCGCTTCTCTTTGTTTTACCATATTCATACCTACAACGAGGGATGACTGTTTTTTCTTTCGAATTGCCTGAACGGGTGGCTCTGCCATCTCAATTACTTCAGGCGCATCCACAACCTCAATACGCTCCTGCGGATATGGATACTTCTGCAATTCTTCCCTTACCACATCTTCCTGTCCAACCAGAAAAACTTTGATATCTTCACGGGAAGAGACCGCATCAACTGCTCCCTTAACAATTTCTGCCGGTGCATTATCACCGCCCATTGCATCAAGAGCTACTTTCGTGATTGTCTGCATGGTCTGTTCCTCCTTATGCATCTACTAGAAAATATACTATATATCATTCCATAAATCAACGATAAATTGGCTCTTTCAGACACAAAAAAATCAAGAGTCAGCAAAACCGCCAACTCTTGATTTTTAAAGACCTATCCTTATTAGTCCTGCGCGATAATCTCTTTTTTGTTATAAGATCCGCAGTTCTTGCATACACGGTGTGGCATCATTAATTCGCCGCACTTGCTGCACTTTACTAAGGTCGGAGCAGACATTTTCCAGTTTGCTCTTCTCTTATCTCTTCTTCCCTTAGAAGATTTATTCTTTGGACAAATTGACATTTGTTTACACCTCCTTAAACCTGTTAAATATATCTTGGATTGCTGCCATTCTTGGATCAAGTTCTGTTCTCTGGCAACTGCAGGCTCCCTTATTCAAGTTCATCCCGCAGACTTTACAAATTCCTTTGCAATCGTCCTTGCACAGAACTCTCATTGGCCAGTTCACCAAAATCTCGGCGTAGACAAGTTTATCTACATCCAGTTCAAACCCAATCAGGTAATCCGGTTCCTCCATCTCTTCATCGACAAGTCCCTCTTCCCGAACAGTGAGTTTCTTATCTATGTCAAAACGGATCGGCGTCCGAACTTCTTCAAGACACCGCGCACACGGAATCATCACATCAATATCAACCGTACCCTTAACGAATACCGCTGCATTCTCCTCATTACGGATCTGCAATGTCACCGGCGCTTTGCGAACAATAGGAAAATCTCCCAAGCGGGAACGAAAGGAAGTGAGCGAGATGTCCGCCTCCTGTGTCAATTCCTTGTTTATGGATTTTGTAATGATTGAAAGATCAATTTTCACACTATTCTCCTATTCACACCTAAACAATTATACATAGGGTGTCCTGCTTTGTCAACTAATTTTTACAAATTATCAACAAATTTATCAACATTTATTTTACCAGTGCTACGGTCTCACGACAGATTGCAAGCTCCTCGTTGGTCGGAATGACACATACGGTAACTTTTGAATCCGGTGTGGAAATAATTTCCTCCACGCCACGCACATCGTTTGTCTTCTTATCAAGCTTGATTCCCAGATATCCCAGATAAGAAACGATCTTTTCACGAATGAAAGAAGTATTCTCTCCGATACCTGCAGTAAATGCGATCGCATCCACACCATTCATTGCTGCAACATATGCACCGATGTATTTTGCCACACGGTAAGCAAATACCTCACAGGCATCAATGGCGCGTGGATTTCCTTCATTATAAGCAGCTTCCAGATCACGGAAATCACTGGATACACCGGATAATCCTTCAACACCGGATTTTTTATTTAACACATTCATGACACCATCGATGTCGAGGTTCTCTTTCTTTGCGATAAATTCCATGATTGCCGGATCAATATCTCCGGAACGGGTTCCCATAACCAGTCCCTCCAGTGGAGTCAGACCCATGGAAGTATCCACACATTCTCCATTTAATACAGCACTGACAGATGCTCCGTTTCCAAGATGCGCTACAATAATCTTGCTGTTTTTCAGATCCAGTTTCAGATACTCTGCACATGCTTTGGATACAAAACTGTGGCTGGTTCCGTGGAATCCGTATCTTCTTACTTTATATTTCTCATAATATTCATATGGAAGTCCGTACAGAAATGCCTTTCTTGGCATTGTCTGATGGAACGCTGTATCAAATACACCAACCATCGGTACATTTGGCATAAGATCCTGACACGCACGGATACCGATCAGGTTTGCCGGGTTATGTAACGGTGCAAGTTCATTACACTCTTCTACCTTTGCAAGCACTTCTTCTGTCAGTACCACCGACTTTGCAAACTTCTCTCCACCGTGTACAACACGATGTCCAACTGCGTCGATTTCGCTCAGATCCTTTACTGCTCCACTCTTTGGATTATGCAGTGCATCAAGAACCATCTGAATGGCCTCTTTGTGGGTTGGCATCGGAGCTTCCGTGATCTCCTTATCCATTCCCTCTTTCTGGTAAACCAGTCTCCCGTCAATTCCGATTCTTTCGCATAAGCCCTTGGCAAGTACCTCTTCTGAATCAGAGTTGATCAGCTGGTACTTCAGGGAAGAGCTTCCGCAGTTGATTACTAATACGTTCATTTGAATTCTCCCTTGTCCTTATTCATTTTGTGGAAATCCACAATCTTTTTCCATTATAAACACATTTTCCTTCTTATACAAGTGGAAATCCTCGAAAAGCTGTGTTAATATTTTAACAGAAAAACAGGCAGAAGAAACGACCGAACAGGAGGCAAACGTGAAAACAGCAGGAATTATCGCCGAATACAATCCGTTTCACAACGGACACCAATATCAGATGGAAACCGTACGCCACCTTACAGGAGCAGATTTTGTGATCGTTGCCATGAGCGGGGATTTTATGCAGCGCGGTGTTCCTGCCATTGCCGACAAATACACGCGCACCCGCATGGCACTTCTCGGTGGTGCCGATCTGGTACTCGAACTTCCGGCTGTATGGGCGACCGCTTCCGCGGAATATTTTGCTGCCGGAGGCGTACAGCTTCTCGGAAAAACAGGCGTCGTTGACACGCTCTGCTATGGCTGTGAAACTCCGGAAAAAGAACTTATGCAGGCAATTGTCGAAGTTCTTTCCAAAAATGCTTCGGACTATCAGATGCTGGTTTCTTATGACATGAAGCAGGGAAATCCGTTTCCTGCCGCACGAAGCCATGCGCTGTGCTCCCTGCTGCCTTCCTTTTCTTCTGATGCGGTTTCTTCTTTTCTGGCATCTCCGAACAATATTCTGGCCTTAGAATACGAAAAAGCAATCGCCCGCTGGAATTCCATAAACAGCGTACATGACAGAACTTTTTCCAGTATGCCGGTCCAACGTATCGGGGAAGGTTACCATAGCACAAAAACAGGTGTAACCTATGCCTCTGCAACTGCCATAAGAAACGCCCTGCTTGCGCCGTCTAAAAATGACGGTAACCACAACCATTCCATGTTCATAAGTACAGGCAGCTTTGATTTCGAACTTTCGCAGATGCTTCCCGATACTTCCGCCTCCCTCCTTGCCACTTTGGCACAGCAGAACCTTCTTCTGGACACGGATGCTTTTTCTCAGGCTCTCTACACCCGGTTATGGGCACTGTACGACGGAGGCTATGCTGACTTTGCAGACTGTGGCAAGGATCTGTCCCATCGAATCGTCCAGCAGCTAGAGCATTTTTTAAGTTTTTCGCAGTTTGCCGATCTCTTAAAAAGCAAAAATACAACATACACACGCATCTGCCGTGCACTGCTCCACATCCTGCTCAACATCCGGCAGGACGATTATGCTGCGCTCTGGCAGCCGGACGGTATTCCGTATCTGCGGGTACTTGGTTTTCGCAGGAATTCCTCTGCGCTTCTTTCCTCCATCAAAAAAGAAGCATCCGTTCCTTTGATTACCAAAGTTGCAGATGCTTCTTCTATCCTTCATGGAATTGCATACAAACGTTTTTTACACGATGTAGCCTGTGCTGATCTGTACCGCACTACATCTTCCATGCAAATACAGACCGAATTACCAAACGAATACCGACAGCCCATCGTCCTCGTATAACTTTTACAGTTCCATAATAATCTCTCTTGCCAGACTCTCCTCGATCGGCTTGGCATACACATTCGGCGCAAACTCCACTACATCGCCAATGCCTTTTTCGATCACAAAGCGTAACTTTCCGTCACGCACCTTTTTGTCGGTATAAAGCTTCTTAACCAGAGCTTCGCGGTCAATATAATCCGGAATCTTTGTCGGAAGTCCCACACGCTCATACAGCTTAGTCACACGCTCTGCCTCTTCCTCTGACATATAGCCAAGGCGTGCCGAAAGCAGTACCATAGCCGCCATTCCGATGGAAAGTGCCTCGCCGTGCAGGAGCCGGTAGTCACTGACAGTTTCAATGGCGCGTCCCACCGTGTGTCCTAAATTCAGGACTTCGCGCAGTCCGCTTTCTCTCTCGTCTTTCATAACAACATCATACTTGATCTTGCAGTTGTTCTCTGCGATATATTCGCAGGCAAACTTCTGGAAACTCATAATATCATCCAAGTTTTCCTCGATAAACCCAAACATTTCACGGCTCGCCAGACATGCATGCTTGATGGTCTCTGCCATACCGCTTGCCATCTGACGTTTCGGAAGGGTTTTCCATGCGGCAATATCAATGTAGACCTTGCGCGGCTGATTGAAAAGTCCAATCAGATTCGTTGCAAGCGGTGTATCAACGGCAGTCTTTCCGCCCACGGATGCATCTGCAGCAGCCAGAAGTGTGGTCGCATAATTGATAAACGGTACGCCTCTGCCATATGTTCCTGCCAGAAATCCTGCCAGATCCGTAACAACACCTCCGCCGATTGCAATCACAGCACAATCTCTGCGGAACCCTTTTTCCAGCATGGCATCTTCAATCTTCGCCTTCGTCTGTCTGGTCTTACTTTTTTCTCCTGCGGGAAATACGAACAGTTCCACTTTAAATCCAGCCTTGCTCAGCTTTTCACTGATTGGTTTTGCATACAGATCCAGTACATTGGAATCCGTGATCACAGCAAATTTTTTGATTTTTCCCAGAAGACCGGTCTCTAAATCCTCTACCAGCTGATCCTCCAGATGGTACCCCATCTCAATATCGTAACTGTCATCCACCACTTTTTTCAGTTCTACATTAAATACGCTCACTTTGTCACCCCTGTCTGTCTAATCTACCCCGGCAGCAAGTCTTGCCAACCGGTCTGCCTCTTCATTTCCTTCTACCCCGGAATGTCCTTTCACTTTCACAAAATGAAGGGAAATTTTATCATTCACGGACTGTATAAAATCATAATAGGCAATCGTTCCCTGTTTGTTCCGCTTCCAGGCTCCGGTTGCCCACATCTCGATTCCCATATAGTCATAATAAATGGTTAAGTCGGTAAGTCCCATGGCAACAGCTTCTTTTACTGCAGCCATGCTGCCTAACACCTCTCCTGCCACATTGCGCATCGATGCCATCTGGGGATCATTGCCGCTTCCGCTGATCACGTGACGTTCTCCCTTTGTCACGAGAAATCCGCCATATCCATAGACGGAAGTAGCACTGTTAAACGAACCGTCGACAAACGCATAATTTTCCGGTTCATTTTGTTCCTCTTTTTTTTCTTCCAGAAACTGTTCCGCTTCTGCGCGTGTCGCAAACCCTTTATAGACAGCTCCCGGAAATCCATGCACCATACTTTTACATGCATCCCATGAGGTATAAATTCCCGGAACTTTTCCCTTTTTTACCGCATAAAATTTTCCAGCCATAGATTATCCTTTGCCGTGCAGTTTTGCAATAATCTCTTCTTTTAAAAGCATCGCTCGGTCTTTTGCCACACGGGAAGCTGCCTGTGAAGTCAGAATCATGGAAATGAATCTGGATGCAATGTCCACCTTTCCAAGTTTATAAGCTATATTCGCCATCAACAGGTTTACGGTACTTTCTTCCATTCCGCACATTGGGAAATTTTCGGATGCAATCGCTTTTAAAAATCCCTCATATGCCTGTTCATAATACGTGGCTTCTTCTTTCCGGCATTCGGCAAGTGTTTTTTCATCTTTCTTTTTTGCCTTGGAAAGCTCCTCAATCCAGCCGCGGTACAGCCAGGATATCTTTAGGCACTCATATGCCTTTTCACTGTTCTTTCCCTTTTTCACCAGTGTATTATATAAAGCCAATTTATACCGCTCAATGGCTTTTTCGTAAGAATACGGCTCCATCGGTTCTTCTTTTGGCTGCTTCTGCCCTTTGAACTTATGGCATACCCCTTCTTCAATCATCTTGACCTGACCGGTAGACAAATGGGTAAAATAGCGGTTCATCGCCGTATATCCGCACTGTGGGCAGGACGATACATCATATTTATTTGTATCAATGTACTGAAAACGCGGACGTAGATCAAAATCCGGTTCCATGCGCTTTACCCGTCCAGTTTTTACCATTCTTGTACGGAAAACATTATCACATACCGGACAACGGATGGATTTATCCAGTAAGAACTCAGTTTCGCTGTGAACCGGTTCTTTTTTTGGCACCGGTTCCGGTGCTTTCCGTGCAGGTGTATCACTTTTTTCCTCTTCAAAGAGGTGGTCTGTATCCATCTGATCCAGACCAAATTTTTCCAATCCCGATAATAAATTCATTCTACGCCTCTTTTTGTCTATTCTTTATTTTTTCGGCAGCTTAAAAGAACTCTTCAAAGAAACAATTCTGTTAAATACAGGCGCTCCCGGCTTTGAATCCTTATAATCTGCGCAGAAAAATCCTTCTCTTACAAACTGAAAACTCTCATATGGTTTTGCCTCTAACAATGCCGGCTCTACAATGCTCTCTGTCAGGACAGTCAGGGAATTCGGATTCAGATTCAGACTTCCGTCTTCATTATATACGCCAAGTTCTTCATTAATGAGGTTCTCATATAAGCGAACCGTTACTTTCTTTCCGTGTTCTGCCGATACCCAGTGAATGGTTCCCTTTACTTTTCTTCCATCCGGGCTGTTTCCGCCTTTTGATGCCGGGTCATATGTGCAGTGGATAACCGTAACTTTCCCGCTCTCATCCTTTTCAAATCCGACACATTTCACGAAATATGCATTCATGAGACGTACTTCATTTCCCGGGAACATACGGAAATATTTCTTCGGCGGTTCTTCCATAAAATCATCCCGTTCAATATAAATTTCCCTGGTAAACGGAACGGTTCTCTTTCCGAGTTCCGGATTTTCCAGATTATTGTCCACCAGAAGTTCCTCCGTCTGACCCTGCGGATAATTGTCAATGACAACCTTTACCGGATCTAAAACTGCCATCATACGTGGACGTTTCATCTTCAGATCCTCACGGATGCAGTACTCAAGCATTGCATAATCCGTAGAACTGTTTGCCTTGGAAATACCTCCAAGTTCGATAAATTTCTGAATGGATTCCGGTGTATATCCTCTGCGGCGCAGCGCTGCAATGGAAACCAGACGTGGATCATCCCATCCATCTACAATCTTCTCCTCAACCAGACGCTTGATATAACGTTTTCCGGTTACAACATTTGTCAGATACAGTTTTGCAAACTCGATCTGCTTCGGAGTCCCTTCCGGACTGGTCTTATATCCAAGTTCTGTCACAACCCAGTCATACAACGGTCTGTGATCCTCGAACTCCAGAGTACAGATGGAATGGGTTATTCCCTCGATTGCATCCTCAATCGGATGTGCAAAATCGTACATCGGATAAATGCACCACTTGTCCCCGGTATTGTGATGTGTCATATGTGCCACACGATAAAGGATCGGATCTCTCATATTGATATTGGAAGAAGTCATATCAATCCGTGCACGAAGTACACGACTTCCATCCTCACATTTTCCTTCCTTCATTTCTTCAAACAGCGCAAGATTTTCCTCTACGCTTCTTTTGGCATATGGGTCTTCTTTTCCCGGCTCTGTCAGAGTACCGCGATACTCACGGATTTCGTCTGCAGACAGATCGGATACATATGCTTTTCCCTTTTTAATCAGTTTAATCGCTGCTTCATACATCTGATCGAAGTAATTTGATGCAAAGAAGAGGCGATCTCCCCAATCTGCTCCAAGCCATTTTACGTCTTCCTTAATAGACTCTACAAACTCAAGTTTCTCTTTTGTCGGATTTGTATCATCAAAACGGAGATTGAATTCTCCTCCGTACTTTTTTGCTAACCCTGAATTTAAAAGAATGGACTTTGCATGTCCGATATGCAGATATCCGTTTGGCTCCGGTGGAAAACGGGTTTTTACCGTCTCACAATGTCCCTCTGCCAGATCCTTTTCAATAATCTGTTCAATAAAATTCTTGGAAACCGCTTCATTTTCCATATGTCTATTCCTCCAGCACTCCTCAAATAAGAATAATTATAAGGATATTCCCGATATTTGTCAACCGGAACGCGCCTGTGTACGCTATTGCTCCTGTCCTTTTTCGGATTCCAGAATTCCGTCCAGCGCACGTGTTGAAAAATATGCAATCTGTTTCTTCCCGTTTTTTATTTTTTCTTCCGTTTTTTTCACTCTGTCACCGGTTCCGGATGATGCACTTTTTCCCAGTGTAGAAATTGTAACCGCTCCCTGTGCATATCCGCCATTCCAGTTCTGTTCCATATAGCGGCCATTCAGCTTTGCATCAAACAGCTCTGTATAATAAACCGACCACACACTGACAACCGAAGTCAGCGCGGCCTTTCCTGCCATCTGACGCATATCAGAGTTTCTTCCAACCGCGTATACGCATTTTCCGCTTTCTTTTGCATTTTCAGCCATCTGCATAACAGCATCCAGATCGGTATTAGATGCAAGAACCACACACCCGCTCCGGATCAGATCTCCGGCCGCGGTTGCCTCCGCATCACTGTTATTCCAGGCATCTATGTATTCTACCTGTAAAACAACCTTTTTACAGACGGCCTTTACTCCCAGGTAATAGGCATTAATATCTGCATGTGCATCATCGTTTGCCTCTGCCGCCACATATCCCAGTTTTACATTTTTCTTTTCGTCAAAACTCTTTGCGGGAATCTTTTTCTTTTCCTTCAGCTTTGCTACTTTCATTCCGGCCGTGACTCCTGCCACATAAGAAGCTTCGTAGGTATCCATATGTACATTGTAAAGATTTGTGAGTTCTGTTCCGTCTTCCGTTACCGTACTCTGTGTCTTTGAATCGTTGATAACTACAAAATCAACTTCCGGATTCTTTTCTGCTTCACTTTTTATTGCTTCTTCATAGATGGCGCTGTTTGCAATAATAATCTCACATCCCTGTCTGATAAGATCCTTTACCGCACTTTTGCAGCCATCATTCGCACCGACACGCTCTTTCCAGATGATATCCTGCTCCGGAAGACTGACATTTTCTGCTGCCGCCCGGATTCCGTCAATATGTGCCAGTGTATAGGCTTCTGTCTCATCTCCGTTTAAGATAACACCGATCCATCCCTTTTGTTCTTCCTCATTTTCCGGTGGAATTTCCACTTTCGTTTCCGCAGTCTGTTCGTTTTCCTGCTGCTTTTGTTCTTTGTCTGCTTTCTGTTCTCCTGATTCTGTCTGTGTTCCGCTGACACCTGCCATTCCTATCAGAACCGCAACGATAAGCAAAACACTTAAAAACTTTTTCTTCATGATTTTTTTCTTTTCCACTCACTAAATTTTATTTTACATGCTGGTGGGTAAACAGATGATCCTGACAGTATTCACGATTTCCCACGCATTTGCTGCAATAACGGAACTGTAATTCCGGATTTGTCAGCTCGGTTCTTCCACAGATGGCACATTTGTGACGTGCAATGCCGGACCCCGGACGAGGCTGACTGAACTGTGCCCGGAATTCTTTCTGGCGTTTCTTTTGTTTTCCGGACAAACGGGTCTTCATTGCATGGAAAAACCAGAACATATTGAGTACCGGAACCACTATCTGTACGCAGTTTAAAACACCCACGAGAATTCCCATTCCGGTTCCATAACTTGCAATTCCGATCGAGAATATACGAACCACCTGATATCCCAGATATACCAGTTCAAAAATTAACATCCATTTCATCCTGATCGGAAGGACAAAATACAGGCGTACCTCTCCCTCCGGCATGCACATGGCCAGCGCCAGCAGCATGGACATCAGAATATAATACGTGGACAGATACGGAGAAAAACCATATCCCAGCAGAATCCGCGTAACAACATATACGATCGCGCCCACAATGTCACACAAAATCACACTTCCCCACAAAAATACATTCATGCGGAATGTTCCAAGCATGGATTCCAGCGAACTGCCCCACATAAGCACACAGAACAGAAATAAGATTCCAAAAACATCCAGCGATGCCGTCGGTGTAAAAATCCATGTCACAACTCTCCAGATCTGTCCGTGCAGAATACTGCCCATATCAAAATTCATATAACTCATGAGTCCGGGTGCCGTCAGCTGTACCACGTATCCAATCACCTGCGCAAGTACAAAATATCTGCTCAGATTGGCGACCGCATGTCGTCCCCATTTGCGTTCCAGTTTATCCATCCAGTTCATAAATCTGTCTCCTGTCTACATAGAATAGTGTATGTATGGTTACGGTCACTTCTGACCTTTCTGTCAACCAATTATACGGTTTTCAAATCCCTCTTGTCAACGCAGCGGCACGTTCTTTCCAACATTTTATAAAATCTTTATGTTTTCAGTCGTTGTCTTTTGTCAATTCTTGTCGTATAATGTTTTAGGTTTTGTTTTGAAATCATACTTATTTATAATAAGTTTAGTTACTTACACATGGAGGTTACATTTATGAGTGACAAGCAGTTACATAAACTTGGAATTGATATTGGTTCCACCACCGTCAAAATTGCAATCCTCGACTCACAGGACAACATCCTGTTTTCCGATTACGAGCGTCATTTTGCAAATATTCAGGAGACACTGGCGTCCTTAATTGCCAAAGCATCCAACGAATTGGGGGATCTTTCTGTTTCTCCTGTTATTACCGGATCAGGCGGACTGACCCTTGCAAAGCATCTGGAGGTTCCGTTTACGCAGGAGGTTATTGCAGTATCCACTGCTCTCACTCATTATGCGCCACAGACCGATGTTGCAATCGAGCTCGGCGGAGAAGATGCCAAGATCATCTATTTTGAAGGCGGTAATGTCGAACAGCGTATGAACGGTATCTGTGCCGGCGGTACAGGTTCGTTCATTGATCAGATGGCATCCCTGATCCAGACCGATGCTTCCGGATTAAATGAATATGCCAAAAATTATAAAGCAATCTATCCGATTGCAGCGCGCTGTGGTGTATTTGCCAAGACAGATATCCAGCCGCTCATCAATGAGGGTGCAACTCGCGAAGATCTGTCTGCCTCTATTTTCCAGGCGGTTGTCAATCAGACAATCAGTGGACTTGCCTGTGGTAAACCGATCCGCGGACATGTGGCATTTCTCGGTGGTCCTCTGCACTTTTTATCCGAACTGAAAGCAGCGTTTATCCGCACGTTAAATCTCGATGATGAGCACGCAATTACACCGGAAAATTCGCATCTGTTTGCAGCGATCGGTTCCGCATTAAATTATAAGAAAGACGTAGAGACCACTTTAGGATCTCTGCAGCAGCGTCTTTCCACCGGCATTAAGCTGGAGTTTGAAGTTGCCCGTCTGGACCCGCTGTTTGCCAGCCAGGAAGATTACGATGCTTTTACCAGCCGGCACGGAAACAATCATGTAGAAACCGGTGACCTGAAAAACTATTCCGGAAACTGCTATCTCGGTATTGACGCAGGTTCCACGACAACAAAGATCGCACTTGTCAGCGAGGACGGAAAACTTCTGTATTCATTCTATGACAACAATAACGGAAGCCCGCTTGCAACTGCCATCCGTTCCATTCAGGAAATTTACCGTCTGCTTCCGGAGAGTGCGCACATTGTACACTCCTGCTCCACCGGATACGGGGAAGCTCTTTTGAAAGCTGCATTGATGCTTGATGACGGCGAGGTAGAAACCGTCGCCCATTACTATGCCGCCGCTTTCTTTGATCCAAAAGTTGACTGTATTTTAGACATCGGCGGTCAGGACATGAAATGCATCAAGATCAAGAACCAGACCGTAGATTCGGTTCAGTTAAACGAAGCATGTTCTTCCGGCTGCGGTTCTTTCATTGAAACTTTTGCAAAATCCTTAAACTTCACGGTGCAGGATTTCGCCAAAGAAGCACTGTTTGCCAAACATCCGATTGATCTTGGTACCCGCTGTACCGTATTTATGAACTCAAAGGTAAAACAGGCACAAAAGGAAGGCGCCTCCGTTGCCGATATCTCTGCCGGACTTGCCTACTCTGTAATCAAAAACGCATTATTTAAGGTGATCAAACTGTCCGATGCCAAAGATCTGGGAGAAAATATTGTTGTTCAGGGTGGTACTTTCTACAATGACGCCGTTCTGCGCAGTTTTGAAAAAATTGCCGGTGTCCACGCAACCCGTCCGGACATTGCCGGAATCATGGGTGCTTTCGGTGCCGCACTGATTGCCCGTGAACGTCACGAAGCCGGCTATCAGACGACGATGCTGTCCATTGAACAGATCAATAAACTGTCCTACACTACCAAGCTTGCACGCTGCCAGGGATGTACAAACCACTGTCTGCTGACGATCAATAAGTTTTCAGACAACCGTCAGTATATTACCGGAAACCGCTGTGAGCGCGGACTTGGAAAAGAAAAAAACAAAGAGAATATTCCAAACCTCTTCGAATATAAGAACAAACGTATTTTTGCTTATGAACCTCTGTCAGAAGCCGAAGCAACCCGCGGGACCGTTGGACTTCCGCGTGTACTGAACATGTATGAAAACTATCCGTTCTGGGCAACGTTCTTTAAGAAGCTCGGTTTCCGTGTGGTTCTCTCTCCGCAGTCCACACGAAAAATCTACGAACTCGGCATTGATTCTATTCCAAGCGAATCCGAATGCTACCCGGCGAAACTGGCGCACGGTCATATTTCCTGGCTGATCCACCAGAATGTAGATTTTATTTTCTATCCGGCGATTCCTTACGAGCGCAACGAGTTTCCGGATGCAAACAACCACTACAACTGCCCGATCGTAACTTCTTATTCCGAAAACATTAAAAACAATGTTGAGGAAATTACGAGTGGACAGATGCGGTTCTTAAACCCGTTCATGGCGTTTACAAACGAAGAAGTCCTTTCCAAACAGCTCGTAGACTGTTTTAAGAAAGAATTCCATATTCCGGAAGCCGAAGTACGTGATGCCGTATCCGAAGGATGGAAAGAACTTGCCATGACCCGTCTGGAGATGCAAAAGAAGGGCGAAGAAGTATTGAAATATATGGAAGAACACCATCGCCGCGGTATCGTGCTGGCCGGTCGTCCATACCATGTTGATCCGGAAATCAATCACGGTATTCCGGAAATGATTACTTCCTACGGTATGTGTGTACTGACAGAAGATTCCATTTCCCATCTGGGGAATTTGGAACGCCCGCTTATTGTCATGGATCAGTGGATGTACCACAGCCGGCTGTACTCCGCCGCAAACTACGTTAAGACCAGGGATGATCTGGACCTCATCCAGCTGAACTCCTTCGGCTGCGGACTGGATGCCGTAACAACCGACTGTGTCAGCGATATTCTGACCAATTCCGGAAAAATTTATACATGCTTAAAGATTGATGAAGTCAACAACCTCGGTGCTGCCCGTATCCGTATCCGTTCGCTTCTGGCTGCAATTCGTGTCAAAGAGAAAAAACATGAAAAACGCGAAATCAAGCCGGCAAATTACGAGCGCGTTATCTTTACCGAGGAAATGCGTAAAGATTACACCATCATCTGTCCACAGATGTCACCGATCCATTTTGAACTTCTCGTTCCGGCATTCCGTGCCGCAGGCTACAATCTGGTCATCCCGGATGTTCCGGCCAGAGAATGTGTCGATGTCGGTTTAAAGTTTGTAAATAACGATGCATGTTATCCGTCCCTGATTGTCATCGGACAGATTATGAGTGCGGTAATGTCCGGCAAATATGACCTGAGCAAAACAGCAATCCTGATCTCACAGACCGGTGGTGGCTGTCGTGCGACCAACTACATTGGATTTATCCGCCGTGCACTGACCAAAGCCGGCCACCCGGACATTCCGGTCATCTCCATCAACATGGTCGGTCTGGAGAAAAATCCGGGATTTAAACTCACACCAAGCCTGATCCAGCATGGTCTGTACGCTCTGGAATTCGGAGACATCTTCATGCGCTGTCTCTACCGTGTGCGCCCATACGAAAAGGTACCGGGATCTGCCAACGCATTACACGAAAAATGGAAAAAACGTGTCATTGACTTTGTTGGCAACACCAAGATTCTGTCCCACCGTAAATATCGCAAAATGTGCCGTCAGATCATCCGCGACTTTGACAATCTGCCAATGACGGATGAGAAAAAGCCGCGTGTCGGTGTGGTTGGAGAGATCCTTGTCAAGTTCCTTCCGGCTGCCAACAACTATATTGTAGACCTGCTCGAATCCGAAGGCGCTGAGGCAGTCGTACCGGATCTGACCGATTTCTTACTGTACTGCTGCTACAATCAGAATTTCAAGGCGGATTATCTTGGAGCTACCGCAAAATCCAAGCGCATCAACAATATGCTCATCCGCTTCTTTGAGTGGCTGCGCAAGGATGCAAGGGATGAACTTGCAAAGAGTAAACATTTTGAGCCAACTGCATATATTCAGGATCTGGCAAAACAGGCAGAGCATATCGTCTCCTGCGGTAACCAGACCGGCGAAGGCTGGTTCTTAACTGGAGAAATGCTTGAACTGATTGCACAGGGAGCAACCAACATCGTCTGTGCGCAGCCATTTGCCTGCCTGCCAAACCATATCGTCGGTAAAGGTGTCATTAAGGAAATTCGTCACGAATATCCGGGCGCAAATATCGTTGCAATCGATTATGATCCGGGTGCATCGGAAGTTAACCAGCTCAACCGTATCAAGCTGATGCTTTCTACAGCACAGAAAAACCTGAAAAAAACAAATTCATAATTCTGCGATGTTTCATCATAAGTCGCAAAAATACCCCGGCAACGGAAATTCCGTTTGCCGGGGTATTCCTTTTTTATTTTTCCAGTCAGTCTAACACTTTTTCCAGTTCAGCAATCACGATCCTTAATGCTTTGATCCGTGCATATTTTTTATCTACGGATTCTAAGATATGCCACGGTGCATAGGTAGTGCTCGTCTTTTGAATCATCTCATTGACTGCCCCCTCATACGCATCCCACTTATCACGGTTGCGCCAGTCTTCCTCTGTAATCTTCCATTGCTTTTCGGGCGTATTCTGCCGATCGGTAAAACGGGCAAGCTGCGTATCTTTGTCGATCTGCACCCAGAATTTGATGATCACAGCTCCCCAGTCGTGCAGTTCCTTCTCAAACTCATTAATTTCATTGTACGCACGCATCCAGTCATTCTCGCTGCAAAACCCTTCCAGACGTTCGACCATCACACGCCCATACCACGTTCGGTCAAAGATTGCAATATGCCCGGTACGCGGAAGCCTTGTCCAGAAACGCCACAGATAATGTCTTGCTTTCTCATGCGGCTCGGGACTTGCAATCGGATGAACCTCATATCCACGCGGATCAAGTGCTCCCGTAATCCGCTTGATATTTCCGCCTTTTCCGGCTGCATCCCACCCTTCATAGGCAATGATGACCGGCACTTTCTTACGATACAGACGATTGTGCAGTTCTCCAAGTCTCTGCTGAAGCTGCTTTAATTCCTTTTTATAGACATCCTCCTCCATACACTTGTCCAATGGAATGTCACAAAGAAGCGGCATTTTTTTCAACGGAAATACATTCTGCAGAAGCGGAACCGCCATCTGGTGATTGCTCAGAGCAATCTCAATCCCCTGGGTAAGCGTCTCAAGAATCTGTACTTCTGTCCATTTTCTGGACTTTGCATCAATGATATACCAGGGTGCGGATGGCATATTTGTATTTTTCAGATATCCGGAAAATACATCCATACATTTCTCATAATGTTCATTCTGCCACAGATCTTTTTTGCTGACACGCCATGTTGTGTCCTTCTGATGCTCCAGCTGTGCAATACGCCGTGACTGTTCCTTTTTTGAAATATGCAGAAAGAATTTCATGACCAGATAGCCATTGTCTGTAAGCTGCCGTTCAAACCGGCGGACACTTTCAATCCGATTGGCATATACATCCTCGGAAATGGTTCCGTGCAGACGCTCCTCCGTAATCTCATCCATCCATGCCGTATCCAGAAATACAAACTGTCCGGCTTCCGGAATTTTGGCAAAATGCCGGTACAAAAACGGTTTTCTCTTGTCATCCTCCGTCTTTTTCTGCATCGATACCACCTTAAAGAAACGCGGATCAATATTCTGGATGATCTGGCCGATTGCATAACCTTTTCCGGCCGTTCCCCAGCCTTCAAGCACAACAAGAACCGGTACTTTTTTTTCTTTAATCAAAAGCTGCTGCCGTGCCAGTTTCTCTTTTACCGCTTCCAGCCGTGCCTTAATTTCCTCCTCCGATGGTTTTTCGGATTTTTCCCACTCTTTTAGCATAAAAACCCCTCCTTATGCTTTTTTCTTATCATACCACAGCTGCTGATTTTCATCCACTTCTTTGCAATTTTTTTTGTTTTCACTTTTCACTGGCAAAAAATGCAATTCCGATGTATAGTATCCTATATATAAACTTTCGAAATCTGTGTTTTCGTAAATATAAAGGAGTATAAAAAATCATCATGCTGCAATTAGAACGTCAGAAACTTATATTGGAATATTTGAAACAAAACCGAAAAGCAACCACAAATGAACTCAGTGAAATGCTTGGAGTTTCCACCACAACCATCCGTACCGATTTAAACCAGATGGATAAAGAAAAACTTCTGACCAAAACACATGGAGGCGCACTCTACCACGATAACTCCGCAGACAATAAAGAACTTACCGGAAAAGCCTATTTCTTTCATGAACGTGCACTGGAAAATAAAAAAGAAAAAGAGGCAATTGCTGCAAATGCCATCCACATGGTAAAAGATCACATGTGCATCTTTTTAGATGCCAGCTCCACTGCCTATACACTTGGCATGAAACTGACCGGCTTTACAGAACTTACCGTTATTACAAACGGCATTGACCTTGCACTGGCTCTGAAGGATATCCCCGGGATCACCGTTATCCTGACCGGCGGAATCGTTACCTCTGCCTCTTCTTCCATTGAAGGTCTCCTCGGTGTGGATCTGCTGCAGAAAATTCATACGGACATTGCATTTGTCTCTGCACGCGGCTTCTCCGTTGAAAACGGACTTACCGATTTCAGTATCTACGAAGCAGATTTAAAACGCATGTGTATCAAGGCTTCTGCTAAAACAATTGCATTGATTGACCACACCAAATTTGACACCTCATCCATCTCCAGCTATGCCTCTATTGATGATCTGAATCTGGTAATCACCGACTCCGGATTATCCGAAAATACAAAAGAAATTTATGAAAAAGCCGGCGTTGATCTGCTCATCGCCGACTAATTATCAATTTTCCATGTTTAACAATTTTTGCATTGCAGCTGCCTGAACCGGTCTGGAATAATAATACCCCTGAAACCATGTGGCTCCAAAGGAACGCAGATAATTTTGCAGCTTTTCATCCTCTACCCCTTCCAGGCAGCTCTTTAAATCCGCTTTATTTGCAAAATCAACCATGCTGCGCACCAGTGCCTGTTTGGTCTGATTATCCGTAATTCCACGGATAAAACTCATGTCAATCTTTATCTCATCCATCGGGGTCTGCAGCAGGACACTTGAAGATGCACTTCCCGTACCGTAATCATCCATTGCAAGTCTCACTCCATGTTGTTTGAGGTACAACAGTTTTTCTTCCATAACGCTGACCGGCATGCTTCTACACCGCTCTGTCAGTTCCAGACACAACTGCCCCGCCGGAAAACCGGTTTCTTTCAACAATGCCATGACAACACCACAGAACGTTTTCCTTTCCAGCTGTTTTGCGGACATATTGACATTAATAAAAAAATCCGGATTTGATTTTCGAAACTCCACAGCATCCGTCAATGCCTGTTTCAAAACAAAATTTCCCAGATCATACATACATGGATTGCTTTCCAGCCAGTCAATAAACATTCCCGGTGGCACAATACCATATGGCTCCTTTTTCCAGCGGACCAGTGCTTCCGCTCCGACAATCTCTCCTGTCTGTGCATGTACGACAGGCTGATACTCCACATAAAATCCGTCACATTGGTTCAGCACAGACTGATGAATTACCTTCATCAGATCCAGATCCACGTCCCCATTGATCTGTACCAGATCATTAAAGAACATTAACTTATGATCCCGTCTGGTACGCATTTTTCCTAAAACATATTCCAGCTTACTCTGTACCGTGGAAATTTCTCCCTCATAATGATCAAGAATTATCCCACTGGCATATATCTTCAGGTCAAAATGGTTGTTTTCCAAGACAACACTTTCCTCCAGCCGCGCGCGAATCTTCTCCAGAAATGCCGCAGCCTCTTCACGGCTGGCATCCCTCAAAATAAATGCGTAATTGGAATTTCCCATACGATAAACTGCTTTATCTGCATCCATCATGTAAATAAACCGGTATGCAAGAACCTTTTGAATCCGGTCGCTGTAATTTGTTCCGTACAATATATTGATATCATTCATATGATCAATTTCAATTTCCAAAACAGCTACTTTTCGTCCCTGCTGAATATAATCCACAATATCTTTTTCAAATTTGACCTGACCATAAAGATCCGTCAACGGATCAATTTCCGGAATCACATTCTGATTCCGAAGCAGAACAATAAAATATCTGTTTTTGCCCTGCTCTAAAATCATATCCGTTATAATCTGCGTCATCACATACTTTTTGTCTTTTCCCATACGGATGTACAGATCGTTCTCCAGATTGATCCCCCGCAGACGTTTTTTCATCTCTTCCGTATATTCCGGGCAGTCATATGGGTGTACGCTCTTTTCCAGCACTATTTTATATCCATCTTCACACCATCCCGATGGAATCCCCAGAAATTCTGCAGTACTTTCTGGAACAAATGTTAAATTATGCTGCATATCAGTAACCATTAAATAACTGTCCTGAGATAATTTTGAAATACGACTGATCATCTCCTGAAATATCTGAGATTTTTCCATGCAAAATTCCTGTTTTTCCATCGCTTCCACTCCATATACCTTCTATCAATAGTCTATGTTTATGGTAACATATTTCTGCCATTTATGCAATTTTCAACTTTGACTGGTGCATACAGGGCAACAGCTGTTATACCCGTTAGTCAATGTAAACTACATACATCGCCTACACCTGCATATCCACATGATCCTCCCGCGCCTTTATCCCATCGGTTACCTTTAAATCTTTTTGGGAAACATGCGCGGCACTCTTAAACGATACATTTGCTTCATCTGATCCGTCGACATATTTGCGGTTTTTACAGGTCTGGCATTCCTTCTGTTTCCCATTTTCATCTACGCTTCCGATGCCGTTTTCTTTTCCTGTGACATGTCTGGTATCGCTGTCCGAAATTCCATAATTATATAAACATGATAGGTTTCCTACTCCTGTTATATCCATGGCAGACTCCTTTCTGTTTTGTGTATGCTAGGCGTTTGCGAAACGCCAAACACCGCATAAATACGGTATTTTTTGTTGTTA